>JAZFRV010000054.1:0-4004 GCA_036445875.1 Anaerolineales bacterium | reverse complement strand
GGCCCTTTACCTATTCGGCCTTTTGATGTTCGTTCCGACCTGCTTTCAGTATCTGATCTGGTCGAACTTTGTTTTGCTGATCGACTGTCACCGGATGGTGAAGCCTTACTGAGGAAAATGCGTTCCTCGGCGAAGAACCAGCGTTTCCAGCAATGGGCTTTCCAGATGGCAGGGCGAGTTTCGATGCCGTTCACTGGTTATGTCTGGGAAGAGGGTAATGAAATCATAGGAAACTTAAGTCTGATTCCATACAATGTTGGGCAGAAACAATACTACATGATCGCCAACGTAGCAGTCCACCCGGAATATCAGCGGAAAGGAATCGCTCGATCTCTGGTTCAGAAGGCGCTGGATTTCCTGCTGCCTCGGCAGCTGGATGGTATTTGGCTGCAGGTGGATGAAGGCAATCAGGCAGCAGTTGATCTTTATCTTCGCCACGGATTTAATGAGATTTCCCGCCGGACGACCTGGATATTAAAACCGAAGGATATCAACCGTGAATTTCTGAATTGGCATGTCCCAGGGTTTTCGGTTCAAGCTCACAAAGCGAAACACTGGTCCCTCCAAAAGAATTGGTTAGAGAAGAATTATCCTCCAGAAGTCCGTTGGCATTTACCGCTGCGACTGGAGTACTTAAGGGGAGGAGTGCGGGGAAAGATTTCCCGGTTGCTTCTGGTTGAACCAAAAATTAAACAGTGGGCAGTGACTGCAGGGGATGAATTAATTGGCGTGGTTTCCTGGCAGTCATCCAGAACGTATGCCGATTGGATCTGGGTTGCGTCATCGGCGGAAACTGAAGGAATGCTGCTGGATGCCTTCCTTCCGCATTGGATGAATCGCCCCGGACCAAAAAGATCTTTACGACTAGATTTCCCCAAACGAATATCAAACTTGAGTTTGGAAACGCACTGGTTTAAGCCTACCCGGACATTGATCTGGATGAAGTATCAAGGCTGAAAGACTGACCTTGATCATATTAAGAAAATTCAATTTGATGCCTGGCGGGAGATCCCGGTTTAGACCGTTCAGAGTCAATATTTGTTGACTTTATTCTGGAAACGGCGTATACTGTGGTGGAATTAAAGGTGGCCCCTAATGGGAAGTGTCAGCTCAAAAAGAATAATATATTTTAGTAAGTAATGCACGCATGCTACGGCTGCGTGCTTTTTATTTGCACTTAGCGGAGGATATAAGATGGATTCGGGAATGATTGGGAAAATCCAAAAATCAAAACAATATGCCGGCGAGAGGGAACGCATCCAAATAAACTCATTGTCAATTACTTTCCAGGGACACAATAATGCCCACCAGGTCTCCTTTCAGGATGGGAAGTGGCTTTGTGATTGTGATTTTTTCCAAACAAGAGACCGCTGCAGTCACACCATGGCATTGGAGCGAATTTTAGTCCAGGATGCAGATTTAACCCTGGATTAATATAGATAGGAACCCTGTCAGGGTCAGAAAAAAACTTGTCGCTCCCAGGGATGAGCTGATTTACCCTGCGGAGCGATTTTCTTTTTATTTTTATCAGTGATAAGGGGTTAAATAACTCCCGGCTTGACTCAACTTTTTGAAACGATATAATGGCATCCATGAAATATCACATATGGACCTCCGGCTGTCAGATGAACGTTGCCGATTCAAGGCGAATTGCATCTGCTCTTGAGGGATTAAACTACCAATCAACTCCCAAAGCAGAAGATGCGGATGTTATTGTTTTAAATACATGCGTTGTCCGCCAAAGTGCTGAAGAGAGTGCGGTAGGACGAATTAGCTCTTTGAAAAACATCAAACTTAAGCGCCCGGATACGGTTATCAATGTGATGGGTTGTCTGGTGGGCATTAAGAGTACCATCGACCTGCAAGAGCAGTTCCCCCATGTAGATGTTTTTTCAGCACCTTCGGACCCCGGCCCACTGATGGCTTATCTGACCCAGGATGAATCCAGGATCTGGCAGCAGGAAGCAACATCCCGGCGTTTTGCGTTCATGGATGGTGAACTTACCCTTCCAGAAGCCGATCGTTCGCAGTTAGTTTCGGCATTTGTGCCTGTTGTCCTTGGCTGTTCCCATGCCTGTACATACTGCATTATTCCTTACAGACGGGGTATTGAGCGCAGTCGTCCAATAGAAGATGTCTTAAACGAGGTTTCATCCCTGGTCTCCCAGGGTGTCAAAGAGATCACCCTCCTGGGACAAATAGTGGATCGATATGGACTAGACTTGCCTAAGAAATCCTCCCTGCCGGAATTGCTTAATCTTGTCCATGAAATTGAGGGATTAGAGCGAATTCGCTTTTTGACCTCCCATCCCAATTGGTTCGGTACAGATCTGATGGATGCGGTTGCTTCCCTGACAAAAGTGATGCCCCATATCGAGGTTCCTCACCAGGCAGGGGACGACCAAGTCCTTCAAAATATGAAACGGGAATATTCAATAGATCAATACCGCCAGCTGGTTGACGAGATTAGAGATCGTATTCCGGGAGTGAGTATTGCTACTGATCTAATTGTGGGTTTTCCAGGTGAAACCAGCGAACAATTCCAGCGCTCCTATGATGTGTTAAAGGAATTGAAATTGGATGTTGTTCACCTGGCTCGTTATTCTGTCCGGCCCGACACTGTGGCAGCCCGAAAAATGGAAGATGATGTTCCTGACAATGAGAAATGGAACCGGTTCCGGTTAATTGAAGAATTGCAGGAAGGCATCGCGACGGAAATAAACCAAAAATATTTAGGAGAAACAGTGGAAGTCCTCATTGAAGGAAAGAATAAAGGCCGCTGGCGTGGAAGAACACCCACAAATAAACTCGTTTTTGTCGAAAGCGAATTTGACCTGCTTGGAACGATACAGCCAGTAGAAATCATCTGGACCGGTCCCTGGTCTATGCAGGGAAGCCTTCCTCCGGGGGATAAGATTATGCCAATAAATCTCGGTTGATCATTATATTTTTCCTGAAATATCCCTAATTCACAAGGCGAAGATATGGAAACAAAACAACGATATCCGGAACCAACAGTTGGGGCGCTGATCTTTAACGCGGACGGAAAACTCCTCCTGGTGAAAACACATAAGTGGAAAGGAAAATATACAATTCCCGGGGGACATGTGGAAATGGGAGAAAGATTACTGGAAGCTTTATCACGTGAAATACACGAGGAAACAGGTCTGGAAATGATCGAGGCAGAATATCTCTGCTTCCAGGAATTTGTTTATGATGAACGTTTTTGGGAGCAGCGACATTTCATATTCTTTGATTTTATCTGCCGGGTGAAATCTGGTGATATCCTGTTAAATGAAGAAGCCGAAGAGTATGTTTGGGTTGACGTGAAAGAAGCTTATTCCTACCCAATTGATCCTTATCTGCGGCATGCGCTAGATATATACCAGCAGCGGTTTGGCAAATCGGAATAAATCAAGGATTCTCAGCAAAAGGGAAGAGTTTTGGGTAAAATAGAATTGAGGTATAAATCTTCTTTGTGGTGGACGACTTATGAAAAAATGGATTCCCGTCCTTGTCTTGTTTTTAACACTATTTTTGAATGCCTGTAATTTAAACCAGGATAATCCTGTCCCCTCGGGGAAACCGGGCGCCTTATATACACAAGCGGCGATGACGGTGTCTGTCCAATTATCATCAGGCGGGATCGGGAATCTCCAATCCACAAGAACTCCCAGTCCAGATGAATCTCTTTCCTCTCTGGGAACATCAACCTATGTTATTCCATCCCAGACACCTGAAGGCGGAGAAGGTGGATCTCCGGTACTTTGTGATCAGGTTAAATTTATTAAAGATGTTACTATCCCGGATGAGATGAATCTTGAGCCCGGGGAAAAATTTACTAAAACCTGGCGTTTGCAAAATGCGGGATCCTGCCCCTGGACGATAGGTTATCTCCTCTATTTTGAAAGTGGGGATGTCCTGGGCGGCCCTGTCTCTCAGGAACTCACATCAAAAACCATTCAACCGGGTGATACCGTAGATGTCTCGGTTGATCTGATTGC
>JAZFRV010000053.1:0-5466 GCA_036445875.1 Anaerolineales bacterium | reverse complement strand
AAACATATTTTGCCAGGTTGCAGGGAATTGGTGTATCCGACGGGGTGGGTGTGTCAGGTTCTGGTGTGTTAGGTTCTGGTGTGTCTGAGGAGTCAGGTGTATCAGTTGGTAATTGATTGGGGTCAGGAGTGTTTGTAGAAATTGATGGGTCAGAATCAGCAGATTGAGGTGGAACTTCCCCTCCGGCAGCGACTGTTTCAGCGATTGATGCTTCTATAATCGCAGTTTGCTCTGCTGGAGATAGCGCATTCTGCGGCATATTACAGGAGCTGATCAATAGGGAGAGCAGCAGCAGGAATATCAGAATTGTTTTATTTTTCAGTAACAAGATAGCTCCTTCCTCAGGGGTGGTAGGTCGATTTTTCTTACCCCTTGAGTTTATTAATTTTGTAGTATTTCAATTGTAGTCTGGTTTCTTGTACTCCGCAATAGAGCGTGATTGTCAATATACTAGAGAATAAATCCAGAGGTAGTTCATAATTATACATCTGTAATACCTAGATCTTGACGCACCTGTTTTCTTTGGGAATTCTTCCAGAGTGAAAACTTGTTATTTTTTATCAGGAACTAGATAAATCCCTGGAATACTTACCAGGGTGGTTATTCCCTTTATGATCATATTGCTGATAAAAATTGATATGACAACAGCGGCTGGAAAAATTCCCCAGAATGCCAGGAAACTAAACAAGAAACTATCCACAGGAATACTGATGAGATTGCTGAATAAAACCCGGGCCCAATGGTATTTTTGAGTCACTTTTTCAACCCAAAATTTATATCCTTCGGTATCAATTAATTCAGATATCACTTCAGCAATAATTGAGGCTGCAACAATTCGCCAGATTGGTGAGAGCACCAGGCCAAACTCCTCCTGGGGACCGATGGATAAATCTGGGGGCATCAGCGCAACAACCCAGAAAATAAGAGCCATGAATAGATTAATTCCTGCGGCAGCGAGGATGAGCATTCTGGCTGCCTTAATACCAGCTACTTTATGTACCATATCCCGTAATGTAAATGTTAGCGGATATATAAATGTCCCTGCATCAATTGAATAACCGGCAATCATCACTATCCGTAAACTGGCGATATCCGACATCATCTGGGCAGCGACATAAAGTACGGATACCAGCAGTGCAATTGTCAGGTGGTCACGCTTTTGTTCTTTTGCCATATGAATTTTCGTTAATTTGAATCCGGTTTTTGATATATTGTAGTTAGGTTTTTATGTCACCTAATGCTTGTTGGATGTGGAAAGCATTTTTATCCAATTCATCTCTGGTCGGTAATTCAGCATAGCGAGGGCTGAATTGTAATCCAAAACCATCCCCATTAAAACGGGGGATGACATGAAGGTGAAAATGGGGGACTTCCTGTAAGGCTACTTTGCCATCAGCCAAAAATAAATTGATCCCTTCACAACGGATTCCACTCTTTTTCACAGCGAGGGCTATTTTCTGGGCTATACAAAAAATGTGTTTTCCACTTTCTTGAGGCAGATCGTTGAAATCCTGGTAATGATCATTGGGGAGGACCAGTACGTGACCGGGATTGATGGGTTGGATGTCCATCAATACGGTGCAAACTTCATCTGCGTAAACCACCGTGCCTGGCAATTCTCCTGCCAATATTTTACAAAACGGACAATTTTCCACCTGGATCACCTTGAATCCCTTTATATTCTCATCCACAGTTGGACTAGATTTTTACCCTATTTGTTTCTCAAATCAGAACTTGTTATTTATCAGTGACCTTATCTACAGCAGAGATAATCATCCTGCTCAGTATTAACTCCCGGACAGAATCAATTTCTGGACCCCATAAAGCGTCCCCGGCTTGATAGGGAACGGAATCTCTGATGCATTGGAAAGCTGCTTCTGTCCCTTTACCTAGTTTGGTCTGAGGAATTTCCCTTAACCGAATATCCAGCGCCCGGGCGGCGACATAAAGCTCAATTGCCAGGACATGGGCTGAGATCTTGATTATCTGGCGAGTGTGTCTGGCAGCAGTCATGGAATTTGCATTGTGATCTTCCTGGGCAGCTGAAGTCGGAAGAGAGCCAGTTGAATCTGGAGATGCCAGAGAACGACTCTCCAGTACAAGAGATGCGGCAGTATATTGGGGCATCATCATACCAGAATTCAAACCGGCATCCTGGTGTTGATCTACCAGCATTGAGGGAAGGTTTTCGTTTAATCGCCCGTCTGTCAGTCGGAATACTCGCCGCTCGGAAATGCCGGAAATTTCTGTCATAGCTATTCCCAGGTAGTCCATTACCATCCCCACCGGTTCGCCATGGAAATTTCCTCCGGAGATCGCTTCCCCTTCGGCAAATAGTAAGGGATTATCAGTAGCTGCGTTTATCTCGCGGCTGATGACTTCAGAAGTAAAGGAAAGTGTTTCACGGGCAGGTCCCTGTACCTGGGGGCTGCAGCGTAGTGAATAGGCATCCTGAACTCTGTCAGTAGAATCCAATAGAGTGCTTCCGCTGGTGAGCGTTCGAACTCTTTCCGCTACTGTGATTTGGCCGGGATGTTGACGGGACTCGTGAATACGAGGGTCAAATGCGCTGGAAATCCCCAATAAGGCCTCCAGGCTCATTGAGAGGGCAATTTCAGCCACAGAGAGCAAGTTTTCTGCGTCACTGCAGGCAAGGGCAGCAATAGCTGCAGAGAATGTAGCTCCATTATTCAGTCCGATTCCTTCCTTTGCTTCAAGAATAATGCGTGAAATACCGGCTTTATCCATGGCCTTTTTACCGCTTAGAATATTTCCATTAAATTCAGCATAACCGGACATTTCGTCCAGATCATCTTCATCGGTGGACAGGACCAAAGCTAGGTGCGATAAAGGTGCGAGGTCTCCTGATGATCCAAGTGAACCCTGGCATGGAATGATTGGATGGATTCCCAGGTTTAACATCTTGAGCAGTGTTTCAACAACTATAGGGCGAACTCCAGAATATCCTTTTGCCAAAGTATTTGCCCGGATTAATATTGCTGCCCGGACAACTTCTGTTGGCAGAGGATCTCCAGTTCCAACAGCATGACTTAAAATTAAGTTCCGATTCAGAAGCCGGGTTTCAGTGCTGGAAATCTGCCGATCAGCAAAAATTCCAAAACCGGTATTTATTCCATAAACAGGATTGCCTTGTTTGATAATTTCTTCAACCCACCCACGGGATTGACGGATTTTGTTTGCAGCTTTCTTGGAGAGAGATGTTTTTTCATGATTAATTGCTACTTGCCTGATGTCTTGTATTGAAAGTGATTTTCCATCAATCTGGATCATGAATTATTGCCCTCAACTTGTGGTTTGAATAGAATTTTTATTGAATCTTTATTACCAGGGAATTGATACTTCGCAGGAACGATCTGGCTGTTGGTCTATATATTTGTACATGGTGACATTTGTGAATGGTTCGCCAAGGATATTGTCGTGGATAGCCCACGATCGGAGTCTGATTTTGTGAGCTGCAGCCGGTTGCCGGAAGGGCGTGCTGCCATCAAGAAGGGGTATTAGATCTCCATCTTGTGCAAAACCCTGTTCAATTCGGCTCATGAATCTTTTTCCAGTTTGATAAGAAAATCCATATTTCTTAAAAACAAGTGCGACGTGATAATAAAGAGGTTCTACGAAGAATAATTCCTGACCCATGCTGGTAGCAAAACATTCAAAATCCCGGAGGGATTCTTTAAATAGATGAGGTCCCCGATAGATCTGCCCTGGAGCTAGGTCTGCTTGAAACGCTAAGAATTCTGCTTCCAAGTTGCGCTGGTTTATCCCAAAGCCGGTTTTTGATCCATCATCAAGCCGATCTACATCATACCGGGTTGAGTTAACGTCATTCATCCCGTATAAAAGGATATGCAGCTGCCCGTGTATAGTATCCGTGATATGGCCAAACAGGATTGGATCCTGTGACTTTATGTTGGGATATAGGGTAATTTCAGCGTCTGATGATCCAGGGAGGCAGATTAGTTTAAGGAGATTGTTCCCTCGAGAATCCCGAAAATCATCCCGAAGATTAAACATTTCCACTAATTCAATTGGAATAATCTTTTGATAGGTATCCCTTTTTAGATCGTCTGGAAGCTGGTTTAATCCGGCGATGGTAGATGGAAAACTCATTATTTGTCCGGGGATTGGGATTGTTTTAAGGTTACAATCCGATGCGTCTGAGATCGCGTTCAGCATCGCGTTCTGCATCACGTTCAGCAATTTTCTTTCGTTTATCCCTCAGCTTTTTTCCTCTCGCAACCGCGATTTCCACCTTGGCCTTTCCGTGAACCAGGTAGACCCTTAATGGCACGATTGTATGGCCTTTTATTCTGACTTTATCCCAAAGTTCCAGGATTTCCTTTTTATGAAGGAGGAGCTTTCGGCGCCTGCTGGGATTGTGATTATAGATATTTGCCTGCTCGTAAGGATTGATATAGGAATCTACCAGCCAGGCTTCTTCCCCATCTACGTGGATATAAGCCTGGTCAATGCTGATCTGATGATTGCGTATAGACTTGATTTCAGATCCCTGCAGAACAATACCGGCTTCGAATGTATCCAGAATCTCGTAATTAAAATATGCTTTTTTGTTCTTAGTAAATGTCTTGCCGCTCATGAGTAGAATTTTAACACAGAATGGATTTCAACTTGGCGTTTAGTCAATATCTATTCTAGTTCCATGCCCTGTATTATGCCAATCACAGTGGTTTTTATAAGGGGGATCATAGGCAGGATTCACCCAGCGAAAAATCCATTTTGCATCATTGTTTCGCATGTTGACACAACCATGGCTCATTTTATTTCCAAAGTTGTTATGCCAATATGTACCATGAAATGCAACACCGGTAGAATATATAAAAAATGTTGTCCAGGGAACGCCGGGAAGGGTATAACTGCCCGGGGCTCCAGTTGCTATAACCCCCCCCATGTGTTTAGAGGGATATTTTGAAGTGACATGAAAAGTACCCCGGGGAGTTGCGGTAGCGTTAGGATTCTTTAAAGTTACTTCCTTAAAACCAAGCCCCGAGGAAATTTTTGTGTTAAAGACAAGTTTTTCCCCTTCAAAGGCAGAGAGAGACTGATCGACCAGGGAAACTTTGATTCGTTTCTGTTCCGGTGGAATATGGATACTTGTTGGTAAATATTCAAGATCCTGGACAGGACGGAGGTGTTCTCCACGAACATAATAAACAAGGGTTTCGGACAGCTGAGAGGTGAGTTCATACCAATCCTTCCCATCAGGGCCTTTCTTAAAGCCGGTTAACCAATGGGTGGTTTCATAATATAGCCTGTACTTCTTTTCCCATCCATCATACTCATTAAAAGTGTATGCTTCGGTGTAAGGAACGGTGATTTCCGTCAATCTACCGCATTCTGGTACTGAATCTATTAATTGGTTAAGGCGATATCTAGTTTGTTGGATGTATGCTCCAGGCATGTATCCGCCCCAGACCCGGTACCACA
>JAZFRV010000052.1:0-5226 GCA_036445875.1 Anaerolineales bacterium | reverse complement strand
AAATTCCTTAATGCAAAATCCCGCATTTCCGAATCTTCCTTGATTTTCTTCAATGTTATGTCATCAAATATTTTTGTTTGAACGACTTCAATAAAATTACCCTTGATCAATTCAAGTAGGGCAAGGAATGAAATTACTATATCTAAACGGGAATATTCTTTCCCAAGCAACTCACGAAATGTGATTTTATCTGTGTCTATAAATCGATCAGAAATATGATTGATCTTGTCTTTGATGGTAATTCTAGGTCTTTCAACTACAGTACTGATCGATTTCTTATCCATTTCTTTCTGAAATATACTGGTTGCCAGATCAAACAAGTCACTAATTCCAAATTCGCCAAGATCGAGCTGATCATTGATTTCCAATTGAGAGGAGGAGAGTCTGATGAAGGTTTGATAGCCATGATCTTTCCTGTCAGCCAGAAGATCTGCTATCTCTTTATACCGTTTGTAAGCAATCAGTTGACGGGCTAATTCATTCCCGATATCAATTTCTTCCTCTCTGCCTGATGCCTGCTGGGGTAGCAGCGCTTCAGATTTAATTTGGATAAGTTTAGCAGCAATAACCAAGAACGCTGAGATCTCATCGGGAGGTAAATCCTGTAATTCTTCTAGGTGTTTGAGGTATTGATTTGTCACCTGGGCGAGTGAGAGAGTGGTGATATCTAGTTCGGCAGTTTCAATTAACTGGAGCAGTAAATCAAGGGGGCCTTGATAAACCGGCGTATCAATCTTATATGCATTTACTTGATTGGTAGAAAACTTTAATTCCATTGCCAACATTATACTAGACAACCCAAATCGGAAACTTAATAACATGAAACCAGATTACTTATTGTCCCTGATTAATTAGAATAATGTTAATTTTGAGCAGACACTCTGGTTTAATTTAATCATTGTGATACAAAATAGATATAACAATCTCAGGTATCCATTATTTACCTGAGGATAACTGGAGTAGATATGTTTGATGAACCAATCAATGTTACAGACGAAGATTTTGAAAAGACTGTTGTAGATTCAGACCTGCCTGTTAGTGTTGATTTCTGGGCGCCCTGGTGCGGACCGTGCAAAATGGTTGCACCTATCCTTGAGAAGATTGCTAAGGAATTCACGGGAAAAGTAATCGTTGCTAAGGTTAACACAGACGATCATTCAGAATGGGCAAACAAATATGGTGTTCAGGGAATCCCCACCATGCTATTTATGGCAGATGGAAAAGTTGTCCATCAGCAGGTGGGAGCTTTACCCGAACCCATGGTGAGAACTATTTTGGATCAATTTTTAGAAGTTGTAAATGAAGAAAAATAGATTAAGTACTTCAAAAAAGAACTCCCTGAGGGGAGTTTTTTTTGTTATTGTGGTCCTGATCCCTCTAATGGAAGGATGATATCAAAAGTATTTCCATCTTCCCTGACATTAAGTTGGATATTTCCACCCAGAAACCGGGCAGTCCGTCTAGCGACAGCAAGCCCTAATCCCATACCTTCGTAACGGCGAGTCAGGTAATTTTCAAGCTGTCTGAAATCCTCAAAAATAGTTTCCCGCTTGGTATCTGGAATCGGTGAAGCCCAATCATGGACAGTGATTGATACATGATCATTGTGCATTTTTCCTACGATCAGGACTTTTCCATCTTCCATCGAAAACTTTGCTGCATTGGACAGCAAATTCCTAAGGAGAATAATTAAACTTTCCCCATCGTAACATAGTTCTCCTACATCGTCAGGAAGGTCTGCAACAAGATTTATGTTCTTCTTTTGAAGATTAGGCTTTAGCAAATCATATGTCTGAATGAATGCATCTCCAATAGGTATCGGATCAAATAACGTAATTTCTTTTCCTAATTGAAGTCGGGCAAAATCTGTCAATTCTTGGACTATCCTCATCAGCCTATTGGTGTTTTTTTCGACAAGTTCCAAATATTCTTTTGCTTTTTTAGAGTTAGTTTCCAACTCTCCCATACCCAGATCTAAATAGCCAATTATTAAATTTAATGGCGTTCTGAGTTCATGACTCACAAGTGCAATGAATGTATTCTTCAATTCATCCAGTTCCCGAATTTTTTCGGATGTATTCTGAATCTCTGAATTTTCTGGTGGAAAAATTTGGTTTATTTTGTTATCCATACTTTTCTCGTTGCCAAGCAGTGATTATAAATACTCTAATATTTGGTTAAGAACTTGTTCCGGGGTGAGATTATCAGTTTGAATATATATATCTGCATGTTCTCGGGCATGTTCTAAACGCGCTACTTGCTTATCAAAAATAACCCTGGTCCAGGTAGTCCCTGTTCGGGACTTAGAAACTTCAAATGACACATCAAGATATATCAGGAGATCTGGATTGCTGATTTGTTTCCACATATCCTTGACATAAGAATGCTCTTGGGTGATATGCCTGGCGTTAATATTTCTAGATTTGAGATCAGCCACCAGGGTAGATTTTCCCGAAGCGCAAGGACCAACTACACCAATAATGGGTTCGTCAGAAGTCATTTTCCTAGGGAATTCACAGGCAATTGAACAGACATACGGCGGATCATGTCATCTCCACTTGGAATAACTCTTAATACAACAATACTAATATCATCCCGGGGACGTCCTCGTTCAAGTTTCAAGGCATGGTTGATTATGGAATCTGCTATTATTGTAGGAGAAGGATCTTCAGCTTCCAATTCCACTTTTACGCTGGTGCAAATATCCATAGATTCACCAAAAAAAGAACCAGCATGCACAAGGCCGTCAGTAAAAATCACAACCGTTAAGCCGATGTCCAGGGGAATTTCTGATATCATCGGCCTGGTATCACGTCTTAACCCAACTGCATTTGACTCGTCTGAGAGCATCTTGATCTGATTATCGTAAGAAATTACTACAGGAGCAGGATTATTCCTGGTGACCACCAGTGTTCCAGTTTGTAGATCAGCCGAGAGAATGTTAAGGGTAGCAGAAACCTTGCCTCCCCGCTCTGTAAAAAGCGCATCAGATGCTGCTCGAGCTGCCGCACCATCACGTACACCATCTGCAAGGAATTGAATTACCTTCCTAACAACAAGACTAGAAACCCATTTGGCGCCTTTTCCGGAACTCTGGCCATCAGCCAGCACGACCGACAGGCCACCATTTGGTCTTTCTATTACTTCCGCCGTATCTCCACTAGAAGAAGTGGCATATTTTTTTATCTTTGATATCGCGATCTGGACTTCCATGTTCAAATTTTACTGTATCATCCACAAAAAGAACACCCAAGACATACCTCTCTAAGATTCTTTAAAGATGATCAGAGAGGTTTCCCAGAACAAATTTGCAGCTAAATATATTGCTGGATCATTGGAAGGAATAAACTAGCAAGGCTCAAGAAAATCAAAAAGCCGATGATGTCTGTGATAGCAGTGACCAGGACTGATGAAGCAAGGGCTGGATCCTGTCCAGCAAATTCCAAGATAAGAGGTGCAAGTGTTCCAACGATACTTGCTACGAGCATATTCCCTAAAAGGGCAAGTCCAAGGACAAATCCAAGATAAGGATTAGATTGCCAGAAACCGACTCCCACTCCAACAATCAAACCAATAACAATCCCCAATAATAAACCTACGGTAATCTGCCTCAATAAGATAGGCAAGACTTTTTTTGGTTCAACTTTTCCAAGAGCCAGGGATCTGACTATCATGGCGACGTTTTGACTTGCTGCATTTCCGCCCTGGGCAGCTACAACTGATTGGAAAAACGCCAATACAGCGACTTTAACAAATAAATCCCCAAAATTACTGATTACCCAGGATCCAATTAAAGCAGTAATCGTGTTTAATAATAACCAGGGCAAACGGCCCTTCAATTGAAGAAATAATTTACTATCAGGTTCCAGGGCAGAATCCGAAACGCTTGCCAGGCGGTAAATATCCTCAGTGGTTTCATCTGCCAGAACATCGAGGATATCGTCGTGAGAAATTACTCCTACCAATTGCTCCTTGGTATTTAGTACAGGAAGCGCAGACAGGTCATAGTGCTTCATCACACCCGCTGCTTCTTCCTGATCCTCCATCGCCTGAACACTAACAACATGACTGCTCATTATCTCTTTAATTTCTTGATCCGGATCCGCACAAACCAACTCTCTTAATCCCATTACTCCCAACAGTTCTTTTTCCTGGTTAACCACGAAGAGATAATAAGGAATATCAGTTTCCCATCCCGTAGATCTCAGGTATTGAATGGCAGCTTCTGCAGTATCCTCAGGCCCCAGAACTAAAAAGTCGGTTGTCATTCTTCCACCAGCTGTCTCATCGGGATATCGAAGCAGGGGAAGAATTTCTTCCGGTTCTTCCAATAAGGAAATTGTTTTTCTGACTTCCTGACCAGGCAGGTCTCCCAACAAGTCTGCCGCCTCATCAGGATCCATGTCATCAATAATATCCGCCAGGAAGGGTAGGGGTAAATTTCTGGCAGCACTCAGGGTATGTTTATCCTCCAGTTCGTCAAAAATATCCGCAATTTCAGATATCTCCAATTTCTGGAGCAATTCTTTTTGTTTTTCCTGATTTAGTTCATTAAATACTTTCGCCTGATCAGCCGGATGGAGGGATCGGATGATTTCCAGAACAACGGTATAATCCCCTTTTTCTATTGATTCTTCCAGAGTCTGCAAGACGGCTGAATCTGTTTGTTCGTATTTGCTCATCATTCAATCCTTCATTAAGATAAAAACCGGCAGAAGTGTTATTAAAGAATCTGCCGGTCACATATAAAATAAGCAGACAGTAAGATTAATTTGTCATGAAAACAATCTCGATGCCCTGTTCCCTGAGCCACGAGAATGACGATTCAATTTCTGCTGCTTTTCCCGTGATCTGGATGTCCATCCAGCCCTGTTCAGCAGTTACATTCGCACGCAGGATATTCACCGTAAACGAATACCGGCGCAATAATTTATTAATGACCGGCTCATCATGCAAACTGGGAGGAAAGACCAAGCGGACAGATTGACTGCGCATTTTGTCTCCTTACTCCTGAAATATTATTTTAACATGAAATCGGATATCTCTGACTGGAGAACCATTTTCTCGCCCGGGCAAAAAGAAGTGCGACAGAGCAACTTTTTCTAATTTAACTCGCTTGCCAATTGCCCACATCCAGCCTGGATATCAATTCCTCTTCGCACCCGGATAGTACAAGCAATACCAGAATCAGTCAGGTTTTTTTGAAAATTAAGGGCATTCTTTTTT
>JAZFRV010000051.1:0-13002 GCA_036445875.1 Anaerolineales bacterium | reverse complement strand
GGATGGCTACGGAAGAATTTCCGCTCTGGCGACTATGGATTTGATATTGTTGTCAGAAGGAGAAACGGAGATTAAATCCGTCTTGGATCTTAATGAAAATTTAATTATTCAGCAGCCAATATCCAGCACGCTTATCCAGGGGGAAATGCTGATCGTCCAGGGACTGACTCGTTTCGCACCAAATGACCAGATATTGATAGAACTGATGAACAGGGATGGTGGACTGGTGGGATCAGAGGTCCTGCTGGTATCTCAAGAAAACCTCGGCAGTGGATATAGACCGTTTGAGGGGGAAATTCCCTTCCAGGTAGGTTTTTCCTCCTGGATTCGGGTTCAGGTATCAGCCAAAGATGGTAATTTTTCAGGAATCCAGCACCTGTCCAGTGTCGAAGTATTGGTCAGCCCCTAATTTATCTCCTAAATTTCCTTATTAGAATCGGGAACGAACTGCCTGATAGACCTGTTTTAATTCAGAAGTTCTTAAGATCCATAAACCTGCTGTGTAAACAAAGAAACCAATTAAGATTCCTCCCAGACCAAGAATCCAGACAGAATCCCTGCCGCTGCCACTGATCCATCCCCAGAGCGCAATTGCCATTAACAATCCAGAGAGAGCTGCCTTGAAGAAACCAGACCAGATCCGTTTTCCATCTAATCCTCCCATTCGTTTTCTCATGATTAACACCAGACCAACCATTTCTAATCCCGTTGCCAATGTATTTGCCAGCGCCAATCCCCCGTGCGGCAGCCATCCTAATTGTCTGAAAATAGCTGAGAACAGGAAACTGAACAGTACATTCAGTGACATGGCCGCAATACCAATGAATACAGGTGTTTTAGTGTCGTGCAGAGCGAAAAATGCCCTGGCGAGGATTTCCACCATGGCATGTCCAACCAACCCTGCTGCATACCAGAGTAGAGCCCAGGCAACCAACTCGGTGGAATAAGCTGTAAATTCACCCCGCTGGTAGAGGAGGGTAATGAGAGGTTTTCTCAGTAGGATTAACCCCAAACTGGCAGGGATGGATAGTAGTAATATCCCCCGTAATGTAGCAGAGAGAGACCCTCGCATATCCTCAAGTTTATTTTGGGCAACTTGGGTAGAAAAAGTAGGCAAGGCTGCAGTGGCGATTGATTGGGCGATTGCCGCCTGAGGCATCAGCATCAGCGCAAATGCAAACTGGATAGCTGCCACACTTCCTTCCGGTTGAAAAGAAGCCAGCCGAACATTGATCCAAAAATTTAGCTGTACAACAGCAACCCCCAACAGTCGGGGTCCCATTAACCGTGCCACCTCCCTGACATCGGGAGATTTTAAACCCAGAGAGAAAACGTATCGTCCACCCTGCTTAAATAATAGGGGTAACTGCAAGACCAGGTGTAGAGCGGCACCAATGATCACTCCCCAGGCCAGGCCGAATATGCCAATCCTTGGTGTCAGAACCGTCACTCCAAAAATCATTCCGATCTGATACATTGAAGGAGTTAATGCAGGGATAAAAAATTTCTGATTAGAATTTAAAATTCCCATTACCAACCCGCTGAGTCCAAACAGAACTGCAGAAGGAAGCATCACCCGGGTAAGAGTGATGGTGAGCGCTTCTTTGGCTGGATCTACCGCGAATCCTGGTGCCAGGATATAACGAACGACCTGGGGGGCAAATATCGCTGCTAAAGCCGCCGTCAGGGTGAGGACAATCAACACCAGGTTAGTGATCGAGGAAGCCAGCCGCCAGGCTTGCTTTCGTTTTTCCTTGGCCAGCAGGCTGGTGAAAGTGGGGATAAAAGCGGATCCTAATGCTCCTCCGGCGACCAGATTAAATAAGGTTTCCGAGATTCTATTGGCGGCATTAAAAGCCTCCATGGTAGAAGAGGTGCCAAAAGCATCTGCAATCAGAATTTGGCGGATCAATCCTGTTAGATTGCTGATCACGAAAGCCAAGGTAACCACACCAGCAGCGCGGGCAATTTGTCGATTGGCCGAGAGGTAATTAGGAGAAGAAGGTTCAGTACTCACAATAAAAAATTATAACATCACTCGTGATTCAGATCTTGGCGCCCAGTTTTGTTGAGAAAAACAGTCGGGGATATTCTTAGATGAAATCTATACCCGTATGCTATAATCGCTCCAGAAAATGTAGACTTGGTTATTCAGACCAGTTTTTATAGCTCATAAGGGTATTTAGGTGGATCAATGCTTGGAAAAATAGTCCGTTTAGTGGGGGGCGACCCCCATCAAAAGATACTAGAAGGTTTTGCAGCAGAAATTGAGGTGATTAATGGTCTGGAAAATGAATACGAAGGGCTAAGCGAACCAGAGTTACTATCGAAAACAAACCATTTCCGGGTAAGGTTGGCGAAAGGTGAAACCCTTGAGGATATACTGCCCGAAGCTTTTGCTGCCGTCCGTGAAGCCAGTAAAAGGACCATAGGACAGCGGCATTATGATGTTCAGATGATCGGCGCCATTGCTATGCACCGGTGTTTCGTAGCTGAAATGAGGACTGGTGAAGGAAAAACCCTCGGTGCAACTTTACCTCTTTACCTGAACGCGCTCACTCTCTCCCCTGGCTGGATAAAAAAAGCCCAGAAATCCTGGGGAGACGATCCCGATCTTTGGGTATTTAAACCAATTGATGGTTTGCAAGTAGGCAGGGGAGTTCACCTGGTGACAGTGAACGATTACCTGGCACGGCGAGATGCCCGCTGGATGGCTCCTATTTACAGCTACCTGGGTTTGAGGGTTGGTGTACTGCAAATGGCAGCCCGAACCGAGCATGGAAAAAAAGCCTTTATGGTCAACCCGGAAAATAAATCTCCCCAGGAGGACCGTAATCAGCTAGATATGGTTTTGCGTAACGAGGCATACCAGGCAGATATCCTTTACGGAACCAATAATGAATTTGGTTTTGATTATTTGCGGGACAATATGGCCATGCGTTTGGAGGGTCGGGTGCAGCGAGGTCATCATTATGCAATCATCGACGAAGTGGATAATGTCCTGATTGATGAAGCCCGGACACCACTAATCATTTCTGGACCTTCTCATGATGACCCTGAATGGTATCGGAGAATGGCCACTGTCGTGAAACGGTTAAAACCGGAAGATTATGAAATCAGTATCCGGGACCGGAATATCACTCTCACTCCGTTGGGTGAGATGCACGTTGAAGAATTATTAGGTCAACCATTGGGAGATCCGGATCGTCCGGAGGATATCACCCAGGAACAGGCGAGGTTGCTGGGCTATCTGGAACAGGCTCTCCGGTCCGAATTTATTTATAAGAAGAATAAGGATTACCTTGTCCAGGCCGGTAAAGTGGTCATTATTGACGATTTCACCGGTCGATTAATGCCGGGACGGCGCTGGTCGGACGGGCTCCACCAGGCGGTTGAAGCCAAAGAGAATGTCAAGGTCCAGGGTGAAAACGTCACCTACGCGACCATTACCATTCAGAATTATTTCCGGATGTATGAGAAGCTTTCTGGTATGACAGGAACTGCTGTCACAGAATCAGAAGAATTTAATAAGATCTATGGACTGGATCCTATTGCCATTCCTACTAATCTTGATTTTATTGCGGCTCAGGAAGATACATCTTTGGTCACACTCAAAGCCAAGGAGCCGGATTCGGGATTTGAGTATATTTATTATGCGGATAAGGCCGACATGGATCAGGAACCTCTCTACTGGAAGAGAAAAGATTATTCTGATTTGATTTACCTCAAAGAGGAAGCCAAACTGCGGGCCATTGCGGAAGAAATTTTAATTTATCACATCATGGGCAGACCTTTGCTGGTTGGAACAACATCAGTTGAGAATTCCGAACAGTTATCCAATCGGCTGGACGGTCCTTCCATCCGGACCCTGGTTTATATTCTCATGATCCGCGAGACCTGGATGAGGAAACACGATCGTTTTCCAGATGGTCGGCGAATTCCAGAACTCCAAACCCTAAATGCACCCTTTAAAGAGTTAAAATTGGGAAATTTAAGGAACCTGGTTAAGGAATTAGACCTCGATCTGGCGTTAAATGTAAATGAACCGGAAAATATCCAACTTTTACTGGAAATCCTGGAATTGGATCAAGAATATACTGATCGTTTGAACCAGGTTATAAAACGCGGGGTAAAACATAATGTGTTGAACGCCCGCAAACATACTGAGGAAAGTCAGATTATCGCTGGTGCTGGTGCTTATGGCGCAGTAATGCTTGCTACCAGTATGGCTGGTCGCGGCGTAGATATCAAGTTGGGTGGAGAACTAGCAGAAGAGATCACCACCGATGTAGTGCGGGTGTTAACCCGGGCGGGATATGAAGACCCTTTTGAGCTGTCGATGGCGGAGCAGGAAAAACTCATCCAGCAGCTGGATAAAGAGGATTATGGTATTTATGAAACAGAGATAAATTATTTCCTGCAGCACATGCGGGATAAAGAACAGGTGAAAGAGTTAGGCGGTCTGCATGTGATCGGATCCGAACGGCATGAAGCTCGGCGGATAGACAATCAACTCCGGGGACGAGCAGCCCGCCAGGGTGATCCTGGATCTTCCCGGTTTTACCTGTCCATGGAAGATGACCTGATGGCACGCTTTGGGGGACAGCAGATGGAAGCGTTGATGACCAGGCTCCAGGTTGACGAATCGATGCCGATCGCAAATCCCTTGGTTGATCGGGTGGTCGAACAATCCCAAAATCGGGTGGAAGGAGCAAATTTTGATGTCCGTAAACATCTGCTTGAATATGATGACGTATTAAATACCCAGCGAGAAAAGATCTATCAACAACGCGAGTTAATTTTCACTAAAAGAGATCTTGGTGAAGATATCATGGAAATGCTGCGGGACGAGGTACAGCTTCGGGTCGAAAACACAAATTGGAATGATGAGAAAACAGCTGATGCACGACAGGCATGGCGTTTACTGGGTTGGTTGGCTCAGACCCAACCAACATTATCATTTCAGGATGAACAGGTTCCGTCTTATGCATTGCAGTTAATCCTGAACGATATCCAGTGGAAAACATCTTCGTTGAAGAAAGATCAGATTTTGCCTGTTTTGATGGAAATAGGAAAGCAGGTTTTGAAAGCGGAAGAAGCGCATATCCTGGAAGCTGTAGGAAGTATCCTGGATGATCGCCAGTTCCAGTACGAAGATCAAGTGGAAATGAGATTGGAAACACTAAACAACTTCCTGGAGGGTTTATCATATAGAAGCGAAGAAATTCGAAATCCTCAAGCAGTTTACAATGAGCTCCGGGATCTGGTGAGAATCCGGTTCGAGTTGACGCCGGTTCAAATAAAAGATTTAGCAGATGGAGCCAGTGACGAGCTCCAGACTGAATTAAGCGATCAAGTAGAATCGCAGCTCCGAGAACTGGAATTTAAACGATTGATTGGTGCTGTTGAACGACTTCTAGGTACTCCTTTAGATAACGAAGATCTGAATGTATCCAATTTCGATTGGCAGGCAATCCGTGAGCTATTAATTGTTAAAATACAGGAAGAGTTTGAGGAACGCTTGGAGCTATACTTCAATGATCCCGAAGAAGCCAGGATCACTAAGAGCCTTGAAGGGGGACTGAAGGATATCCAGGTTGAGATACTCGGGGAATCCGATTTGGTTCGATTGTTGGGATTAATGGCTGAGGGTCGCCGGGCAGCATTTGATAAAAAGAGCCATAAACGGATTTGGCTCAGAACTCAACGATTACGATATACTTTTTATGCTGCTGAGCTGCTGATTAAAATAGATCAGGAAAAGACCGGAGAGGAGATTCTAGCGCATCTTGAAAAAGCTCAATTGAAGATTCAGGATGCCTGGGGTAAGAATGAGTTGGATCGGTTGAAAGAATCCCAATTGTCAGCGCTGGAAGAGGATCTACAGGATGTCCTTCAGGAAAAATTGGGCGAAGATGCTTATCAAAAACAAGCCGGAGAAAAATTAGAATCGCTTCCGGATGGCAGTAAAGCGAAGGTCCAAGACGAATTAGGCCGTTCAACGCTGACAAATATTTACCGAGAATTATTCCTTCGGGTAATTTCAGAGCTCTGGGTAGAATATCTAACTGAGATGGAGGCTCTTCGGGTTGCTATTGGTCTGGAAGCCTATGCTCAAAGGGATCCGCTTGTGCAGTATAAGACCAAGGGTTTTGAAATGTTTCAAAATTTGATGGAGGATATGCGGACGGGAGTAGTGAACCGCATGTTTACATTCCAACCCCGAAATGTAAGCAGGATACAAGCGGTGGTGGAGAATCAGGCTGCAGATTCAAAAACCGCTTAACAATTATTTCCCTGATCTGGATGAATTATAATAACCGGACTCTCTTGCTTTAGGAGATCTGGTTATTTATTGAATGGTTGGTTTTTCAGGTACAATTAATAGACTTGTCTTCTGGGTTAACCTCATGGCGGAATCCTTGGACTTAAAATCAGCCGGTTTATATAAGAAATTACCCAAAGTGGAGCTGCACCGCCACCTGGAAGGATCTTTACGCGTTCCGACCATGATGGAAATCGTCCGGGCACATAACCTGGACGTCAAAAACACCGGTTACTTACGCCCTCTCGTTCAGGTAGATCATGAAGAGCCCTATACTTTTGAAAATTTCCTTGCCAAATTCGGAACATTGCGCTTATTTTATAAGTCCCCGGATATTATTAAGCGATTAACCTGGGAAGCGGTTGAGGATGCCGCGCTGGATAACATCCGATACCTTGAGCTGCGTTTTACTCCGGTAGCACTGAGTAGGGCGGAAGGTTTTCCAATGGCGCAGGTAGTCGATTGGGTGATTGATAGTGTCCGGGAAGCATCATCTCAATACGGAGTTATTGTTCGTTTGATTGTCAGCATCAATCGCCATGAGAGTATTGCCCAGGCTCAAAAAGTGATTGAAATCGCACTGGATAGAATGGATAAAGGAATCGTAGGGATTGACCTGGCAGGAAACGAAGCTGAATTTTCTGCAGAACCCTTTCAGAAATTATTCTCAATTGCCCAAGAGCAAGGTTTAAGGATCACTATTCATGCAGGTGAGTGGGGCGGAGCCGATAATGTCCGCCAGGCAATCGAAGATTTTGGTGCAGAGCGAATCGGTCATGGTATCCGGGTTTTAGAAGACCCTGATGTTGTTGCCCTGGCCCTGGAAAGGAGGACAGTTTTTGAGGTCTGCATAACTAGCAACCACCATTCCGGGATTGTTGATGAGCTTGGTGAACATCCCTTAAAGCAAATGATCAGGGAAGGATTAAATGTCACTATCAATACGGATGATCCAAGCATTTCTCGCATTGATCTATCGAATGAGTATCAAACGGTATCAGAATTATTAGGTATGCCGATAGGCATTCTGGAGGAGAGAGTTCTGGCTGCAGCTCGGGCATCATTTTTACCCGATGAATTGATCCGGCGATTGACTGCTAAAATTTCCGAAGAGTTCAGGGGGATATAACAAAGGGGGATATTTACGCTCGACTCCGTTCCCATTCTTTTACAGCATCATCAATGATCTGCCGAACTTCCGGATCTGGAATATCATCCACATCATCATAGGAATTTAGTCCCACCCAGAATCGGATCTCTTTATTGTGGTTCTCCATCAGGTGGATGCCTTTTCCCGCTATGGCTGACCCCTTTAGATTCCTTTGCAAGATCTCATTAACTTCATCAACAACACTGAGTGTTTTTATATCGGAATCCCCGTCATCCTCATTCTCTACGATTGGAGGAATCTTCTCTTTGATTGGTGGCGTTGGAGTGGCTGTTACAGGTGGCGCTTCAGCGTGGACGGTGATGACATTTAGGATTTCCTGGGGCAAATCTTCTTTATTAAGATAGGTTCCATCCAGTTCATAAACCGGGGGTTTTCCCTCATCCTTCCAGATCCGGAGGAGCAGGCGGGAGGTTGGACTCGGTTTTTGAGTTTTTTCTATGGGAGTTGAGAGTTCTGGAGCAGGTTCAGATAAAGACGGTTCCGCACCTGGCCGGTCGGGTTCTCCCGTAGAATCTTTTTTGGTTAATTTTTTTGTTAGCGGTGTATCCAGAGAAAGGAGGAATAATCCCAGGAAAAATCCTATCCCAAGGGCAAAAAAGACGATGAAGATAAGTAGAACGGTTTGCATAGTAACTCCTTCCTACTCTGGAAGCGATTGGCAGGTTGGACAATAATAAGTGCTTCGCTGGGCAATTTTTATACGCGCTACCGGCGTTTTACAGGTTTTACAAGGTTCTCCTTCTAAATTATACACCGAGAGATAATTCTGGTAATCCCCTCCGCGGTACATCCAGTCAATGCTGGCCCCCTGATTATTGATCCCTTCCTCTAAAACCTCCCTGATACTCTCCCAGAGAGTTTGAGCCTGATGAATATCCAGGGAATCGGATTTTAAAGTAGGGTGTAGTTTTGCCCGGTGAAGCGCTTCATCGGTGTAGATATTCCCAATTCCCGCAATCATTTCCTGATCCAGAAGAAAATATTTCAACTGTCGATTGTGTGATTTAAGTATCAGATGCAGATCTTCTCCCGTAAAATCATCGCTGAGCGGTTCTGGGCCCAGGTTACCCAGCTGTTCCTGCGGGTTGTCGGTGAGCCATATCCGCCCAAATTTCCGGATATTATTAAATGCCATCCGGTACTTGTCGTCAAAGTTGATTATTACACGGTAATGTTTCCCTTGCGGCTCAGTTTGTTTTTCAACAATAAGCTCCCCGCTCATCCGGAGGTGGATAATCAGTGTATCGCGCGAAAGCCTGATTAAAAGGTTCTTTCCTCTCCTTCCGATTCCGGTTATATATTGTCCTTTGATCCTTTCCAGGAATTCATCCGGGGTGGGAGAGGCGATGGATCCCTCCCAGAGCAAATCGGCATCCCTGATTTTTTTCCCAAGAATGGACGGAGAACCCTCATATCCCTGCAGTAAATACCTGCGGAATGTTTCAACTTCAGGTAATTCTGGCATTGAATTTACTCGTCAAACATCTCACCTACACTGCGTCCTTCATGAGCCCGGCGAATAACTTCACCAAGCAGGAGTGAGATATCCAGGATATCCACTCTTCGATTCTTCTTCAAAGTCTTCAGCCCAAGGGGTGGGATGGGAACAGTATTGGTGGTGATCAAATGTGTAATTGGGGATGCTGCCAGGGTTTCTATCGCGGGG
Source organism: Anaerolineales bacterium (assembly GCA_036445875.1). Taxonomy (GTDB): domain Bacteria; phylum Chloroflexota; class Anaerolineae; order Anaerolineales; family UBA11858; genus B10-G9. Next base: position 3,840 of record JAZFRV010000051.1, on the reverse strand, counting down.
TCAGAGAAAACTGGATGGACAAATACAGAATAAATATTCTGGGCACCGCATTTTTTTGCCAGGTAAGCGGCTTCTGCCATTGATCCGCCAGTATCTACTTCATCATCAACGATGATGACATCTCTACCTTTGGTATCACCTACCAGAGATAATGCTTCTGCCGAATTCTTATCAGCTTTTCTTCTTTTTTCAATAAACGCAATCGGGATGTCCAATTCGGCTGCCAGGTTGCGGCCTTTTTTCGCAAAACCGAGATCTACTGTTAGCACAACAGGATCCTTCATGGAGGGCAGGAATTTTCTCAGATGTTCTAGCAGCACATGGTAGGCAGATAACACATCACCGGGAATGGAGAAAAATCCCTGGATTTGACCGGCGTGCATGTCCATGGTCATATAACGATCTGCACCAGCAATTTCAATCATATCTGCGACCAATCGGGCAGTGATTGGCACCCGGGGTTTGTCTTTTTTATCCGAGCGGGTATAGCACAAGTGAGGGATGACTGCGGTCACCCTGCCGGCTGAGTCCAATCTCAGGGTTTGCAGCATGATCAGTAATTCCATTAAATTTCGGTGAACAGGTCTTGATGTATTTTGAATTAGATATACATCCTGCCCTCGAACACTTTGATGCAATCTTGTCCAGATATTTCCATTTGGGTATTCAATAATATCTCTTCCTCTTAGCGGGATATTTAAATAATCAGAAATACCCTGGGCAACCTCGGGGATTGCGGTTCCAGCATAAAGTTTTATTTCTCCATACATGCCGCTGTTATGCGTTAGGTGATTATCCATATAAAGGTCCTTTTTTTATTGATCTTGCCACTCAGATTGCAGCATACTCATTATCATAACATCAACGTATTTTCCTTCTATAAATTGTGCTTCCCTGAATTTACCTTCCAGGGTGAGTCCGGCTTTTTCGTAAGCGCAGAGTGCCCTTTGATTGTTTTCAAAGACCCGCAGCCGAACCTGATTTCCTAAAATCATAATCCAGCTCCTTTAATTAGTCGTTCAACCGCCTTTCGAGGTGAGACCTGACGCCTGACTACTTTGTCCAGTACATCATCATAATCAGCTGAGGAGATAGATGAATTCCAGCGTTTGTGCAGGGCCAGCTGTAGAAGATTTCCCACCTCATTTGTTAATCTGGCCTGCTCCTTGAGAATCCAACCCCCGCTGGATTTCAGGTATTCCTTGTGTTTTGATATTCCACTGATTAGCTCAACAATACCTTCCCCGGTTGTAGCAATCGTGGGTAAAACAAGTGGAATCCAATCCTGATCAGCTAGATCGCTTATTTCCGGGGATTGTTCAATAGTAAGTTGGTCATCGTGATGGGCGACGGATTTCTTTTCAGGTTGAGTGAGGGAAAGCATATTTCTTAAAGCTCGGAGCGCATTATCGGCACCGGGTTTATCAGCTTTATTTACAACCAGAATATCAGCGATTTCGAGAATACCCGCCTTGAAGGTTTGGATTTCATCTCCTAATCCGGGCGCTTCCACAACAATGGTAGTATGCGCCAGGTTGGCTATTTCCACCTCCGCCTGCCCTGCGCCGACGGTTTCAATCAAGATGATATCAAATCCCGCCGCATCAAATACCTGGACCAGCCCGGAGGTTGTGGATGCTAAACCTCCCAGGGATCCGCGGGAAGCCATTGATCTGATAAATACCCCGGGATCTCCTGCCAGATCCTGCATTCTCACCCGGTCTCCCAGGATAGCGCCCCCGCTGAAGGGACTGGAAGGATCAACGGCTACTACTGCAACAGATGGGGCGTTCTCCCCCTGATGTGGATGACGGTAGTTAAATACAAGACGGTTAACCAAGGTTGATTTTCCTGTACCCGGTGCGCCGGTAATACCGATTAAATGCGCCTTGCCGGTATGGGGAAAGAGTTCTTCCAGGATTAGATTTCCTTCTGAAGTGTTGTTTTCAATATGAGAGAGGGTGCGAGTAAGGGCAAGTCGCTCCCCATTCAGGATAGACTTCGTTAGAGTTACTGGCATGCTTTACGAATATCTTCTATGATCGACTGAGTGGATGTGCCCGGTCCATATATTCCATCAACACCAAGTTTAGCCAGTTTTGGTTTGTCCTCGTCCGGGATAATACCACCCAAAAAGAGCTTTACATCTTTTAGACCTTCTTTCCGGAGCATCTTAAGGACTTTGGGAACCAGGGTCATGTGGGCTCCAGAGAGGATTGATAGACCAACAATCTGCACATCCTCTTGAAGAGCCGCTTCAGTAATCATTTCCGGGGTTTGACGTAAACCGGTGTAGATTACCTCCATGCCGGCATCACGAAGCGCCCGGGCTACAACTTTGGCGCCCCGGTCATGGCCGTCTAATCCTGCTTTTGCGATTAATACTCTGATCTTCGTTTGAGAATTATCCATTCTGCCTCCAGAGTACATCTTTAGATAAAAAAATTATACCCCAAAGGGCAATACAAGCTGGTCTGAACCTTTCAAAAACCAGTAAGAGGTTTATTTTTCTGCAGCGATCACCAGGCTTACCGGGCAGTGATCTGAACCCAGGGCATCATCGTGAATGATCACATCTTCCACCCGATTTACCAATCCTTCGGAGATCAGGAAATAATCCAGCCGCCATCCAATATTCCGCTGGCGAGCCTGAAAGCGATAGGTCCACCAGGAATATTGTTCCCGGTCTGGGTAAAGGTCGCGATAGATATCCCGGAAACCATGGTCCAGGTAGGTGTCTATCCAGGCTCGTTCTTCCGGCAGGAAACCGGTAGTCCCGGAATTTGCATCCGGATTGGCCAAATCAATTGGTTGGTGACAGGTGTTAAAATCACCACAAAGAATGATATTTTCTCCATCCTTGTGCAGCTCATCGCAGATTTCCAGCAGCTCCTGGTAAAAATCAAGTTTATATTCCACCCTGCTTAAGTCCCGTTTTCCATTCGGAACGTAAAGGTTAAATAGTCTGAAATCCTGAATGATGGTCTGAATGGCTCGTCCTTCCTCATCAAAACGGGGGATACCTAAACCCTTCTTACTCTCCAGTGGTGGGGTCTTGCTGAAGGTGGCTACACCACTGTAACCGGGTCGCTCGGCGGGATTCCAGACCGGATTATTTTCCTCAAACGCACTAAGTTGGTCAGCGGTGAGTTGGTCCGGCCGAGATCTGATTTCCTGCAGACAGAGCACATCCGGATCCTCTGAATGAAACCAGCCAGCAACCCCGTTTTTAAGGGCTGCCCGCAGGCCGTTTACATTCCAGGTAGTTATTTTCATTTTTTACCTTGACTGCGTTTTTCTGCTCCTGATTGTAACAGAATCAAGACAAATTATAGACCTCTGGGGTTGGCTCAACCTTGGAGGTCACTCAAACTTGGTAAGATTCTCTTACCCCGATTCATCTATAGAATGTGGCGAAAAAGATTTTTCTCCTATTGTTTCTCTCCTCCTTAGGCGCGGCGTGTGGGCAGAAAAGCTCACACGCCGTAGCTTTTCCAACCCTGGAAAGATATCCGCTTAAATAGGGAGAATTGATCTGATCTAGACAGAAGATGATTTCCATCCCATCATGGCTGGAGAGAGTTATTTTGTGCCCGCTGAGAAGGCGGACCTGGAAGACCTGGAACTTGTTATTGGTGTCTTTAGCGGTTAAAAAACCAGAGCTTATCCTGTCCGCCTTCTAAGCAGGCATGAAGTGATTGCGGTAACCTGGTGTCCGCTGTGTTTCGCCGCCATTTCTACAATATGAAAATCGATCGCGGTGCGTTATGTTTTTGGGCATCCGTATAACCGGGTGAAAGGGAAATCCTTTGTATTGAACATTGCGGTGGGTGATGGTAT
>JAZFRV010000050.1:0-4526 GCA_036445875.1 Anaerolineales bacterium | reverse complement strand
CTGTTTTCGGTCCCGGAGATGTTCATCTCAGCACCGGAGAAGTTCTACTCATGATTGCCAGGGGAAAAGCCAAAGCAGTGCCCCCGGGAATGATCAATATCATCGACGTTCGGGATGTTGCCGCTGCGCATATAAATGCAGCCAGAATTGGAAATACTGGTCAGCGTTATATCCTGGGAGGAACAAATTATTCCATCCCGGAAGCTGCTGCTATTATTGCAGATATTGCCGAAACCAGGTCACCTGGTTTTATTCTCCCAAATTGGACCCTTGATCTATATATCAAATTAGCTGATATTCTACCGTTTATCCCTCATGCCCCTTATCACCTTACCTCTTATCAATCCTGGCAGGGATACAATACGGATAAAGCCAAGAGAGAGTTAAATCTTCAATCTCGCTTATTAGAAGAAACCGCCCGGGATAGTCTCAAGTGGTTTAATCAATATGGTAAGCTGTAATACCTAGTATCCCAATCCTAAATTCACTGAATTCGGAATCGAACCCCCCTTCGCTGCAGCATTCAAGGATCGCGCTAACGCAATCATTCTTAATCGTTCAGTTTCCTCTACTAACCCTCCCCGGTGAGGGCTCATCACAACATTGTCTAACTCATGAAATGGATAATCTGCGGGTCGGGTTTCAACTCGATCAGCGCTGTGTTTGGGGTAGTTGTACCAGACATCCAAACCAGCCCCAAAAATCTTATTCTCTTTTAGCGCAGTAAACAAAGCTCTTTGGTCAACGATCTTTCCCCGCGAAATGTTGATTAGAATTGCGTTTTTAGGCAATAAAGAAAGCTCGGTCTCAGTGATCATTCCCCGAGTTTCGTCTGTCAGCGGCAGTGCCAGGATCAATATTTCCGTCTCGGGAAGCAAATCTTTCAGCTTGGATGGTGGGAATATGAATAGTCTTGAATCTCCTTCTTTCAGGGAGCGTTTAATCACCTGAACAGTAATTCCCAATCCTTCCAAAGACTTTTTAATCCGCTGCCCAATACTTCCATATCCCAGGATGAGTGCCCTTTTCCCTTCCAGGAGAACTGTTTCACTTTCCTGGTATCTTAAACTCCAATCATTTCTTCGTAATTCTTGATCAAATCGAATTACACGCTTCGCCGCTGCCAACAGCAAAGCAAGTGCTAACTCTGCTGCCGGTGCTGCATTATGGTGTAAATTGTAGAGTTGGATTTTTGGATTATTAACCAACAAAGAGATCGTCTCAGAGGGTATTCCCGCCCAGGGCACAATTAAGAACCGGAGTGATTCAAGTTGTTCTAAATGATCTTGAGTAGGTCGTCCAGCCACCAGCCCCTCCACTTTTTCCCCTTTTGGTAGATCAGCGCCAAAGCTTATGGAGATGGATTTGTCCAAATTGGACATTAACAAATCCCTGGCTTCTTGTGATGGTTTATCTAGGATGTGAATCCTCATAGGGATACCCTGATTTCTACCGGTGATGATGACCTTCTTTCTTAGCTCTGAATGCTTGGATTCTTAAGCACAGAATGGAAATGCCAACTTAAGTTTAACATAGTTGAAATTCTCAAGTAGATCAATCCAATTTTTACTCAAGATGTTATAAATTTATAATCCCAAAATATTCAGGGAATAATATTATATGCAACATTTACTTACAACTCTCGTATATACTTATCAATGAAATGATTTGCTTATCTAACTTAACATTCGGAGGAGTTTATGGAAGACAATAATTTACCAATCGAAAAACCAGTTCAGCGGAGACGATCACGATCATTTTTCTGGCCGATCATTTTAATATCCGTCGGCGTACTGTTATTATTATCCAACCTGGGGATCGTACCCTGGACTACCTGGAATCTTCTCTGGCGTTTCTGGCCCTTAATCCTGGTGGCGGTTGGCATTGATGTTTTAATCGGTCAGCGATCAGCAGTTGGATCTGTGATCAGCGGCTTTTTAATTCTGGCCCTAATCGCAACCGCAGCAGGTGTGGTGTTTTTTGCAGAACAACTCCCAATTATAGCAAACTTCGTTCAGGACACTCCCTGGCAAACTGACCACATCCAACAGGCTCTGGACGATTATGAATCGGCTTCTATTTTGATTGACATGACCAGCCAACCGGTATCAATTCAAGCGCTTAATAATTCCAAAAACATCATTGAAGGTGATCTCACCTACCAGGGGGACTTGATCTTTGACGTTCAATTACAAAAATCGAACGCGGATATCCGGTTGGATACTCGTTTAATTGAGAATTGGGTTGTTATCCCATTCCAAAATAAACCAGAAGCTAAATGGGATATATCATTAACCCCAGATATCCCTCTTGACCTGACTTTTGATACTGGTTCAGGAAGCTGTGATTTTGACCTCAGCGATTTGCTCCTGGAAGAGTTCTTCCTTGATAGCGGCTCTGGTTCGATCTCACTTTCGCTGCCGGATGGCCAGTCTTATCCGGTAAAGATTGACAGCGGTTCGGGCAGTGTCCGAATCGCGATCCCCGATGACGTGGGAATCCGGGTAAGAATAGACTCGGGAAGTGGGTCATTTTCTCCTGGAAGCAGCTTCAAACTGGTAAGTGGTGAAAGGAATGGGGATGGCACCTGGGAAAACAACAAGTACGACACTGCAGCCCAGACTATTGAGATGGTGATTGATCAGGGATCGGGATCAATCACATTCAAGTAAATCGACAGTATTAACGATATCAAGCAGGTTTCTCTTCCCCTGAGGTAGAGAAACCTGCTGTTTTTTATTGAGAACAGCGGAACAAATCAAATTATATTGATTTTGATCCAATTAAAATTCACCTGAGAATGATATGATATGCTTGTTATTAATACAATGAGATTTATCGATAGATATTTGATCACAGGAAAATAAACCAATGGGAAATCCAGCGTCGACAGATATCGTTTGGGATGTGATAGAAAAAGAATTTTTTGCAGTGCTCGGTATGGTAACCAAAGAGTCGGAAACCAGATCAACAGGAATCGTATATACCGTTAATGACAATAAACTTTACATCGGGACAGGTCTGGAATCCTGGAAAACACACCATATCAGGTTAAATCCAGAGGTCTCAATTACCATCCCTATCCCCAAGAGAATACCTTTAATACCCTGGATAAAGATCCCCCAGGCCACGATCTCGTTTTCGGGAACTGCCCGGATTATTCCTGCCGTTGAGGCTGAGCATGACATTCTGCATTCCGTTTACAGGCATATGGCTGATGACCAAGAGTTAATGAAAGAATCCTGCTTAATTGAAGTAATACCTAAAGGAGATTTCCTTACTTATGGTGTGGGTATTTCGCTAATGGAAATGCGCAATCCAGAATTGGCTCGCGGCAGAGCACCTGTTAAATAAATCCCATATTACCTGGTCTATGACCAATAGAATCTATTTCGGAAATATTATGAAAAAAATCGTCTCAATTATTTTATTATCAATGTTAATCATCTTTACTTCATCTTGTGATCTACTTAGTACTCCTGCACCGCCACCACAATTATCCGCAACCGATATCGTACCAAGAGCAACCGCAATGTCGGAACTGCCTCCAACCTGGACGCTCGCACCAACATTAACCCCATCCAGCACCTCGCCCCCCAGCCCTACCCCGACAGCTACACTTGATCCCTCTCTATTTAACATCAGCGCTCAGATGACACCGGTAGCCATCGCCTATCCATCAGTTGGGGTCGATTCTAGTGGATGGACCCGTATTGAAGGAAAAACTGCTAGCATATCTATCCCTCCTTCTTATGAAGTTCTGGATTTCGCCAATGTTTTTATTGAGATGATGTTCGGGCTCATGGAAGCTTTTACAGAAGGTTTTGTGGAGTTTGCTGAAGAGTTCGGAGAAGAACTGGGAGTCACACCCGAAGCTACCTTGGAAGAGACGGATCTTGGCGAGATGCCTGAGGTCGACTTTATCCTGGCCATCGAAGAAACCAGCCAATCAGCGATAATTTTTGTTAACGTTGGCAGAGAGCCGGATACAACGACAGAAATGTTACTCAACCAGGCCCTGGCGGATGCTGAGGTTGATTTCCAGCTGAGTACCAGGGAAGTACTTACGGATGGTCCTTATCCAATAGAAAGAGTCATACTGGATATTGAGGATGAAGAACTTGGACCTGGGAAACAGATTATATACGTTATCCTGGGAGAAACTACCGCCTGGAATATTGTCTTCACCACACCCTTGAGTTTATTTGATCAAAACAGGCCAATATATGAATCCGTGATTATTAGCTTCTCCCCTATTCCATAACTAGGGAAGAATTATCACACTATAAATCACAAAACCCTCGGAATAATTCAACCCGAGGGTTTATACTTTCTTGGATACTGGAATGGTTCGAGTAGCTAGCAAATTAACCCAATCTCCCGGTAATATAGGCTTCAGTCAGCTCATGATCAGGGTTTGTAAACAATTTTTCTGTTGGATTGAACTCAACCAATTCACCCAACCAGAATAATCCGGTTTGATCAGACACACGAGCAGCCTGCTGCATATTATGGGTGACAATCAC
>JAZFRV010000049.1:0-7242 GCA_036445875.1 Anaerolineales bacterium | reverse complement strand
AATCACCCGGGAAACCGCAAATGTTTTCCTTAAAACAAATAAATTTCTCTTTACTGTATCTTTGCTGCCAATTCCTGGCATTGATGGAGGAACAATCTTAAAGTGGAGTCTAGTTGATAAGGGCTATGAAATTGAAAAAGCTGATCAAGTGGTTCAAAATGTTAATGGTCTGCTGTCTATTATCCTGGGATTATTCAGCAGCTGGTCTTTCCTGAAAAACAAGAAACTTCTTGGTATTTTCAGTGGGCTGTTAGCATTAATATCTTTAGGGGTATTCACAGGTTTGATCAAAGAAGACGAAATGCCTTTGTGAGTGAGGTGGAATTCAATAATCTCCTGGCACAATTCTTATAAAGTTATACTATTTAAGGCTCTTTGTCCAGGTTGTGAATAGATAAGTTTATTTAGGAGGTTAAATGAGATTATCCATAATTACCGGAGCGTTGGTTGCCTTGTTAACCGGAATTGCGATCGCAGTGCAGTCTACCATGACCAGCAGGGTGGGAGGTATTATTGGAGATATTCGGACGGGGATTCTGACCAATACTTTGGGGGGTATCGCTGCTGGATCATTGATGTTGATCTGGCTGCTGAGAGAGGGGCCTGAGGTTTGGAAAGTGCCCCCGGTTGTGATTGGCGTGACAGCGCTCTCCGGGATGCTGGGAGTATTGATCATTACGGGCATTTCTTTTTCCTTGCAGCGGGCTGGAGTCGCAGCAGGACTGGCAAGCGTTATTCTGGGACAGCTGGTGATCTCATTTCTAGTTGATTCCCTGGGGATCGGCGGAGTAGAACCCATTCCGATCTCGGCAACCAGAATCCTCGGTATTCTGGTTTCTGGTTTTGGTGTATTCCTGTTATTACCAAAAGGATAAAAGGTTGGTAAGCTTTCAGACAGCAATGGTAGACATATGGAGATTCAATGAATCGGGTTGTGAAATCTGCCCGAGGTAATTATGTAAGTAGTGATTCGGCAGCGGAAAACATTAAGGCTTCAGAGATTCATTTGGATGAGAACCTAGCAGCCCCGCTGGAATAATTTGTATAACTTTATTTTTTTGCATGTTGTGAGTTATAATGTTCCAGTCTTTGCTTCAGTTTGCGATTGGATCTATTCCCTTCATAGAAAATATCAACGAGTCGCGTGGATATTAATCATTCTATGGAGAGAGATGAGGACAATAGAGTTATGCCTAAAAAAAGCAAAAAACCCCAGACAAAAAGAGAGTATCCTCCTTTTTGGGAAAAATTTATCCCCGTTGCGTTAATAGTTATTACAGGGATTGTAGTGTTTTTATTGATCGTAATCATTAGTATCGCCCTGGGAATATTTCCTTTTATGAAATGAGATTAGTGATTGCTGCAAAGTATCAAATTATTTTCGAATCTTATTTATCGAGGAGAAGCACATGAATTTTATGAATACATTTCTACCGTTTGGTTCAAGTCTAATCAGTTTTGCTTTTGCCGTTGTGCTATTCATTAGATTCTGGCAGCGTCGAGGACTGCATTTGTTATTGTGGGGAATTGGCATGATTTTTTATGGCATCGGCGGTTTTTGTGAAGGTTATTTCGGTGCCTTTGGATGGAATCCACTCATTTTCCGGTTATGGTATCTCTTTGGCGCAATTCTGGTCGCAGCCTGGCTTGGTCAGGGCACCGTATATCTACTGGCTAAAAAAACCTGGGCGCATGGTTTGTTGATACTATTAACACTGGGGTCGATCTATGGACTAATTCGAGTCTTTGGGGCTGAGTTGGATCCTAGTCTGATGACAACCAGTTTGCATACCGGCAGTGAGATGAGCGGTCACGCGATTGTGTCAACAGGAGTGCGCTCTTTGACACCGTTTTTTAATCTTTATGGTACGGTAGCACTGGTCGGCGGTGCGGCATATTCTGCCTGGATCTTTTGGAAAAAACGGGTGTTGCTTCACCGGACTATCGGAAATATTATGATTGCTCTTGGAGCAATGCTTCCCGCATTCGGCGGCACGTTTAGCCGGATGGGAATCAGTGGAGCTCTCTATATCAGTGAATTTCTGGGGGCAGTTCTGATGTTTATCGGGTTTATCCGGGCTACTTCACCCATAGATGATGCGGAAGAGGATTCTCCCATCCAGATTTAACTCTGTCAGAAAAAATTCTCAGATACATTATCAAAGTCGGTTAATAAAAAAACCGCCCGGGTTGCGGATGAACCGGGCGGTATATATTCGCCTTACTGCTTCAACAGAACGATGCAGTCAGGTGCGAAAGAGGTATCCTAGACAGGACGAACGTCAACTGCCTGTAAACCTTTATCGCCTTGCTCAACTGAGAACTCAACCTGCTGGTCCTCACTCAAGGATTTGAATCCCTCCATTTCGATTGCGGTGTGATGAACGAAAACGTCCTCACCAGCTTCGCGAGAGATAAATCCATAACCTTTTGCATCATTGAACCATTTCACGGTTCCAATTTCTTTTTCTGCCACTTTTGTTACTCCTTGTTACATTTGATAGAATTGAAGCAGTACAGTTAGAACAAAAAACTGCCCAGTTTCCGCAAGTTTGGGCAGTTACATATATTGCTACCATTACCTACTTCATCTTAACGATTGGAATAATATCACATTAAGGGAGTGAAGTCAACCAATTCTTTTATTAGTATCCCATAAGGAAGATTATGGTAAATCTTCATCCCAATCCAAAATGAATTGGAGAGCTGAAGCAATCACGGAGAATTGATGGCCATATATCCATTGATGAACTCAGGTAGCTTGCAGCACAATCCGGGTTTGGGGAGCACCTTTCAATCAGGGAAACGTCACTTATGAATATTCCCATCTATGCCTGCATACACCCCTGGTAACCAATCCTTCCTTTGTCTTTCGATTGAGAAATTTGGAGTAATTATGGCGGAAATAATCTATCACGAAGAAGTGCAATCCCCTAAGACCAGCTTCTTATTTTTCATTCTGGCGGCAATCTTTTCTGCCTTGTTTGCCTGGCGGGTTTCAGCTGTTAGCTTCCGGCTTATCCCGATCCTGTATTTGTTGGTTGGAGTATTCTTTTTCTTTTATGTTTTGAATTATCGCACGTTAATAATAACGATTACCGAAGAAGCCATTTTCCTCAAATTTGGATTGATCCGGTGGAGAACCTTGTTGGAAAATATTCAAACCTGCGAACTGGACGATTCACCAAGTGTTATTAAGTATGGTGGTGCGGGAGTCCACTTTGCTTTTGTGAACCGGATCTACCGGGCTTATTTTAATTTTCTAGAACATCCCAGGGTGGCGATCAGGTTTATTAATAAACAGGGACCGGTGCAGGCGCTGGTATTTACAACCAGGCAGCCCGCACAGGTGATAGAAATCATTAATTCAGTCAAAAAAACATGAAGAACAAAACGATTCTTACGCCGTACTTCTTAGATCAATTTTTACCAGGGCTAAATAAGTTATCCCGGGAAGACTGGATCATAAATCAGGAAGATCTTCCTGAAGAAGATCAATTTAGCCAAATTTCTGTGCTGCATAAATCCCTTGCCGTCCTTGTGGAGGATGCTGTTCGGCAAAAGCGTCTCCCCATCTCGCTGGCCGGGGACTGCTGTACAACCATTGGTATTCTGGCGGGATTAAATCGATCCGGACTTGACCCATTGCTAATCTGGTTTGATGCCCATGGTGATTTTAATACCTGGGAGACCACCCCTAGCGGGTTTCTGGGAGGCATGCCGCTGGCCATGCTGGCAGGATTAGGAGATTTAACCTTGCTGGAAAACCTGGATGTGGATCCGATTCCACAGGAACAGGTCATCCTCAGTGATGCGAGGGACCTGGATCCCGGTGAAAAGGAATTGGTAGCCATTTCATCCATCACGCACTTGAAGGATGCGGCTGAGTTGCTGGATTATTCATTTAATGGCCAGTCGATCTGGGTCCATTTTGACACAGATATCGTAAATCCCCTGGAATCCCCCGCTCAGAATTATCCAGCCGCAGGAGGTCCAGGCGTTAAGGATCTGGAAAAGATTTTCCGGCACCTGGCAGCCACCGGTTTGATTAGAGCGATTTCGCTTTCTTCCTGGGCGCCTGGTTTACCGGGAGCAGAACAATCCCAAGCTGTTAGTTTGGAATTGTTGGATGTGCTTTGTAAGGGTGGTTTGTAGAAAACGATAAGGTCTTAGATTTCAACTCTTGGAAATCTATTTTCCTCAATAAATACTGTCCCCTGAATTATTCCCGGAGTTTTAACGCAGGATCCCCAAAAATCTTTTCTTGAGCTGGAGCATCAACAACTGCCCGGCACTGAGTTTGTTTTCTTATATAATTGAATGAGGATAATTGTTTTAGATGACTGGAGCTTAGGGATTCTAACAGAGGTATCCAGGAGAAAACCATGAAACCTTTCCGGAAAAATGTTGCCCTGGCAGTGGATGGAGGAGGGATCAAGGGAGTAATTGTTTCCCGGGCTATTGCCATTCTCGAAGAGCACCTCCAGCGTCCGGCTTTTGAGGTTTTCAGGCTTTTGGTTGGAACATCTACCGGAGCCATTGTCACAGCGGGTATCAGCACTGGATTATTCGGAGAAGAGCTGCACAATTTATATTGTGATCTGGGACCAAAGATTTTCCGGAAAACCTGGCGGTCCGCTCTCTGGCCGTTAACCCGGTACCGGTATCCACTGGAACCCCTCCAAAAAGCCCTGGAGGAATATCTGGGGAGTAAACTGATGGGAGATTTCTGGTATTCCGAGAAACCGACTGATCTAGTGATCACAGCCTTTGATCTGGTGAAAAATAAAACACTCTTTATCAAACCTTTTAATCAATCCAAGGGCTATGATCAATGGCCAGTTGTAAAAGCAGTCCTGGCTTCCTCATCGGTGCCCTCCTATTTCCCACCTGTGGAAAATAGGTATGTAGATGGAGGATTAGGATCCTATCATAACCCCTGTTATGTTGCGGCCTATGAAGCCCAGTTTGTGCTGGAATGGGATCCGGCCGAGACAACGCTGATCAGTCTTGGCACCGGTCGGGAACCACATTCGCTGGATCCTAATCAAATTAAACAATTCTGGCCCTGGCATTGGATCAGCCCGGTATTGGGTGCCTTTCAGCAATCCTCTGATGACCAGCAGGTGCACCTTGTAGACACATTTTTTAAGCAGTTGGATTTTCGACGTTTCCAGGTCAACCTGAATGAATTGTATCCATTGGATGAGCCGGATAAGATCCCCGAGCTGACAGGTTACGGCGATCAATTGGGTGAGATGATTCTCTCAGACCAGACGGATCAAGCTATGGAAATCCAACCAAATAAAGCAATGGATCCTGATTTGCAGTAGGACTTAATCTATTGGTACAATACACGATTACTCTTCCAATAAATCTCTCTTATGATGTTTAGATCACCAGGTTTGTTTTCTACTGGATAGATCCCGATCGCTGAGATAGGATCAGGGGTGGAAAACAGATCCTGTATAAAATAAGAATGAATTTGAAATATAGAATCCGGAATGTATTTTTCAGTATCGTTATCGTATTGCTCGGAATCCTTCCCGTTCGTGGTTCTGAGGTAGATCCTTCCCTACAGCTGGAAAAGATCCGATCCCATTCACGACCCTACGAATTTGATTATGTGTCTTGGACTGTCTCTGCCCTGATCAGGAAATTAACCCAATCCAGTCTGGATGTATTCCGTTACATACCTCGAGCAGAAGGGAAAAGAATTGTTCTGGATTACCTGGAGTTAAGAAACCAGATTAACCATGCTCAGGGAGATTTGGTTAGCGTGCTCTCGGATCCTCACCTGGAGAATAAAGACCAGGCGGCAGCAGAGATCAGGATGAATCTGGGCGCGATGATGGCAGAACGGGAGGACATATCCCCTTTTGTGGAACAAATCGTCCAGGGACAAATGAATACTGCCTTGGCAGCGCTGCGAATTTCAGTGGGAGGTCAGCTGATCCCGCCAGTTCTCTACCGGACTGAACCTGATTCATATGCTTTGATTGTGTCTCCTCGGGAAGAGATCCAGCAAGCGGCCAACTTGATGCTAATTCACAATTTATCTCTTGACGAAATTGTTCAACTGGAAGAGGCCGTTGAAGATGATTTGGATTTATCCGCCCTGGTGGTTGGCATTGGTGGCGTGGGATTATATCCTTCCATGATCATCGAAACCAGCAGCCTGGATTGGACGATTCATGTCATCGGCCACGAATGGACTCATAATTACCTTACCATCCGCCCTCTGGGTGCAAATTACAATGCCAATCCTGAGCTGACTACGATCAATGAAACTATCGCGGACCTCTCCGCGGAAGATATCCAAAGGGAATTATTCTCATTATATTACCCGGAGTTTTTACCTCCTGAACAAACAATCGAGGAACCAGGAGAACTGCCCGCTCCAAATCCAATTCCTCCAGAGGATAATTTTGATTTCCGGGCAGAAATGCATCTAACCAGATTGGAAGTTGACCGCCTGCTCGCAGCAGGCAAGATCAAGGAAGCTGAAGACTACATGGAATCCCGCAGATTGATCTTCTGGGAAAAAGGCTATTTGATCAGGAAATTGAACCAGGCCTATTTTGCTTTCCATGGTTCTTATGCTGCGGACCCCGGCGGTGCAGCAAATGCCGAGGGGGCAGACCTGGGCAGCCAGCTAAGGGAACTAAAGAAAGAAGCACCTTCCTACGCAGAATTTATGCGAGAGGTAGCCTGGAGATGGCGGTTAGATCAATTCCAGGCTCTTTTTAAGGCAAATCAATCCCCCTGACCTCATTTTAGAAAAGTATAAGAAATAAATATATGCTCAATCCCGCAAATATTATTGGTACAATGTTGGAATAGTTTATCAGAGGAGGTTTTGTGAAAAAACCAACAATATTCTTATTAGTAGTGATCCTGGTGTTATTAACAACTGCTTGTACCACTGCTGCTGAATCAGTGCCCACGGTACCAGAGCCCACAGTACCAGAGCCCACAGTACCAGAACCAGCATCTCCAACAGTAGAAGTTGAACTTCTTGCCCCAGTTGGACCTCCCGTTGCTGCGAGTTGTGTGCCAAATGGATCTCCTCCTGCACCGAGTTTGGAGGATTTGGCTCTCTATACTCCAAACCTGGAAAGTGACTGGGTGAAGGGGCCAGATGACGCGGTAATCACGATTGTTGAATACGCTGATTTCCAATGTCCCTACTGTTCAGTTGCATCTCAGAATCTTAAAGCTCTTCTTGATCAGTATCCTGAT
>JAZFRV010000048.1:0-6759 GCA_036445875.1 Anaerolineales bacterium | reverse complement strand
CAGCTGAAAGACGATCCTTATGGAAGGCGCTGCGAGAGCGTGCATCCCGTGTCCCTGGATACCAGGCTGAGTCGAAAAACATTGACGATCTCCCGTTGGAGGTCCTCTCAGTTTTGCTCGGCATCCCGGATTTTAAGAATGGGAAATAGCACCTTCTGGAGGCAACTCATCCACCGCTGTAACAAGCTCTAAATCGATCCGTTTTGCGGGGACAAGATCTGAAGGAAAGAATAACTCCCAAAGGGTGAGATAACGGTCTGCGGTATAATTTTTTTGGAGCTTATGTGTACTCCTTCTACTTGACCAGAATCACTGGAATAAGGAAAAATAAAATGGGAACAACGCTCATAAAAAACGGGACGCTTATTACTGCCGCCAAAACTACTCAGGCAGATTTGTTGATCCAGGAGGGAAAAATAGCCAGTGTTGGCCATGGTTTTAATGAGGATGGAGCACAAATTATTGATGCAGCAGGAAAATACATCATGCCGGGAGGCATAGATCCCCATGTTCACCTGGATCTGGCAATGTTTGGTACTGTCTCTTCCGATGATCATTACACCGGGCATAAAGCGGCTGCTTTCGGTGGAACAACAACTGTGATGGATTTTGTTGAAGATCAAGACCCTGATTTATTAATGAATATTCAAACTTTACGGGATAAAGCGGATCATAAAGCAGCCATTGACTACAGTTTTCATCTCAATATCACCAAATTCGATGAGCGGGTCGCGGCCCAAATCCCGGATTTGATCCAGGCGGGAGTTACTACTCTGAAAGTGTTTACAGCCTACAATAAAAGATTGCGCCTAGATGATGGTGATATTTTTAAACTAATGCAAATTGCGGCAGATCAGGGTATGTTGACCATGCTGCACGCGGAAAATGGAGATGTGATTGATATCCTAGTGCAGGAAGCGCTGTTGGCAGGGCATACGGAGCCGATCTGGCATGCCCGAACCCGGCCAGCCTGGGGTGCAGTAGAAGCAGTTTTACGCGGTGCTGCCCTGGCTGCCCAGGCGGATGCACCACTTTATATCGTGCATATGAATACTGCTGGGGGAGTTGATCAGCTCCAGTATGCCCGGGAACGGGGATTAAAAGTAATGGGGGAGACATGTCCCCAATATCTTTTCTTTACAGAAGAACATCTCCAGCGACCTGATGGCGCTAAATGGATCTGTTCACCCCCTATGCGAACTGAAGTTGATAACCAGAGAATCTGGCAGGGGATTATTGACAATACGCTGCAAACCGTGAGTACAGATCATTGTCCATTCTTTTATGACGGTACCACGGCGATTGACTATGAGGGTAAAAAAGTTAAAATACCCGGGAAAGAACTGGGTAAAAACGATTTCACAAAAATTCCCAATGGCCTGCCAGGTGTGGCAGACAGGATGCCGATTTTATGGACCGCGGGAGTGGTGAAGGGTTTGATAACTCCCAATCAATTTGTATCCTTTACCAGCACCAATGCGGCGAAGATTTTTGGGCTCTATCCTCGGAAAGGTGCCCTTTTACCAGGATCGGATGCAGACCTGGTGATTTGGGATCCGGATAAAAAGCTGAAGTATGGTGTGGAGGTTGCTCACCAGCGAACGGATTATAATCTATATGAAGATTGGGAACTTCAGGGGTATCCAGAGCAGGTTTTTTTACGCGGCGAGTGTATTGTGAAAGGGGAAGAATGGCTGGGTAAAAGGGGGCAGGGGGAGTTTCTAAAACGAAAGCCAAATGCGGAAGTGATTTAGAAGATATTCTTGATTGAATTATTATGGATCCGGTTTCCTTGGAGGAAACCGGATCCTATCCAAAACTTATGGGGGTTATAGATATGTATGAAGGAAGCCTTCAATTTAACCAATCTTATCATTTGTATAATCGGGGTAATAATAAAGAAGCGCTATTTAAAGAAAGGCGTAACTATTATCACTTCTTGGATTTGTATAAGAAATATATCTATCCCATGGCAGATCTGTATGCCTATTGCCTTCTTCCTACTCATTTTCACTTCTTGATAAAGATCAAAAGCTTGAGTGAGATTGAAGATTTTTATCAAGATGAGAGCCAGATCTGGCGACAGGTTAGGACTTTTCTAGACACATATACAAAATCTATTAACAAAACTTATAATCGATCAGGACATATAATTGAAAATAGATATTCTAGAAAAATTGTTTTGAAGGATGATTATTTTTTCCAATTGATCTCCTATATCCATCAAAATCCCCAAACACATGGGATAGTATCCGATTTTAGGATGTGGCCGTATTCATCATATCAGGACTATATTCACAAGTATAAAAAATCCGTCATAGCAAAATGTGTATTTTCTGATCATGAGTTATACAATACAATATTAACAAAACAAGAAGCGTACCTATTTGATATAGATAGATTCGATTTTGTGTAAACAAGGAAACGGGTTCCTGTAAGGAAGCCGTTTCCAGAGGGAGCGCCAAGGGAAAATATGAATAACCTCAAAATTAATGATTTTACATTTGAGTGGGGCACACGGACATATGTGATGGGTATCCTCAACCTGACTCCGGATAGTTTTTCCGGAGATGGTTTGGCTGATTTTGATCAGGATACCGCTCTTCAACAAGCGAGGGATTATATCCAGGTTGGAGTTGATATTCTGGACATAGGCGGAGAAAGCACCCGCCCCGGTGCTGCCCCGGTCTCTGCCCAGGAGGAATTAGACCGGGTCCTTCCTATCATTAACCTGCTGGTTGGTGAATCTGATACTTTAATCTCAATTGATACCTATAAAGCAGAGGTTGCAGAGGCTGCTTTGAAAGAAGGAGCGAATATAGTAAACGATGTTTGGGGGTTAAGGGCTGATCCAGAGATGGGCAAAGTAGTTGCTGCTGCAGATGCACCGGTGATCCTGATGCACAATCGCAGCACACCCAACAACGCGGCTGTCAAAGAACAGCTGGGGGGCCGGTATATCGGAATTGAATATGATAATTTACTTGAGGATGTTAAATCAGAACTTCAGGAAAGTATCTCTCTGGGACATAAAGCTGGTATCCCTGATCAGAGAATTATCCTTGATCCAGGTATTGGATTTGGGAAAACAGTACCGCAGAATCTGGAATTACTGGACAGGTTGAATGAAATCCGACAATTAGGATATCCAGTACTACTTGGACCTTCCCGGAAATCCTTTATTGGCTATACCCTGGATTTACCCCCTGATGACAGGATTGAAGGGACAGCAGCCACAGTTGCGGTTGGGATAGTCCGTGGTGCGGATATTATTCGAGTTCATGATGTGTCGGAGATAATCAGGGTTTGCCGGATGACTGATGCCTTGATCAGGAGAAAATAATATGTAGCAGATGACCTGTAATTTGCCTAGACAGAGACATGAAACCTGTGCTGATTTTTGCACAGGTTTTTTTCAACTTATTCTTACACCAAGTTAATATTCATACGGTAAAGTGAGAGAATAACAGGTTGAATTGGGAGGCAGGTATGAGTGACATTAAGGAACCAAAGCTGAAAAATACCAGCGGTCCTATCGCATTTCAAACAGAAATTAAACAACTATTAAGTATCCTGATCCATTCTCTCTACACTAAAAAAGAGATCTTTGTGAGAGAGTTGTTGTCCAACGCATCTGATGCGCTGACCCAGATGCGATTTGTCCAGCAAACCGATCATGAGATCCTCGACCCTTCCCGTGATTTGAATATTAGAATTGAAGTTGATAAAGATAATAAGCTACTCCGGATATCTGATAGCGGAATTGGCATGACAAGTGAGGAATTGGAAACCAACCTTGGCACTATCGCCCAATCCGGTGCTAGAGCGTTTCTGGAAGCTGCCGAGGAAGATGATTCTAATCTGCTTGATGTCATCGGCAGATTCGGAGTTGGATTTTACTCAGTATTTATGGTTGCGGATTGGGTGAAAGTAACTTCCCGGAGCTATAAACCATCTGAAAAAGCAGCTAGCTGGTTTGCCACCGGAGCGGATACTTTTGAAATCGGATCTGCAGATAAAGAGTCCAGGGGGACAACAATTGAGATTAAACTCAAAGATGACGCCCTTGAATTTGCTGAAGAATACCGATTACGGGAAATTATTAAGAAACATTCTGACTATATCTCTTATCCAATATTTGTTGGAGAAGATCAAGACCAAACCAACCGACAAATTGCTATCTGGAGGGAAACACCCAGAGAGGTTAAAGAAGAGCAATACGTTGATTTTTACAGACAATTGACCCTTGAAGTAGAACAACCGCTGGAAACTATTCATTTTGTAGCAGATGCCCCCCTGATGATCTATGCCTTGTTGTATCTGCCCGCTGCGCCCGATCGGGGAATGTTTACACTCAGAGAACAAGATGGATTAAAACTCTATGCTCGAAAGATATTGATAGAAGAGTATTCTCAGGATTTACTGCCTCCTTATTACCGTTTTATCCAGGGAGTAGTTGATGCGGAAGATTTGCCACTCAATGTATCTCGAGAGAGTGTTCAAGCGAGTGCAGTAATCAATCGAATAAACAAAATCCTGACTAACCACGTCACCCAAAAATTAAAGGAAATGGCAAATAAAGAACCAGAATCCTACCTTGAGTTCTGGAGTAAATTTGGCCAATTCATTAAAGAAGGTGTAGCAGCCAATGAGTCCAACCGGGAAGATTTATCTGAGCTGTTGCGTTTCAAGACAACCACCATTCCGGATTTGTGGTCATCCCTGGATGATTATCTGGAGCATATGAAACCTGGGCAAGATAAAATTTACTATATCCTGGGTGATGACGAAAACTCAGTCTCAAGAAGCCCTCATCTGGATTATTTCCAGACACATTGTTTTGAAGTACTAACTCTGACTGATCCTGTAGATTCATTTATGCTGTTAGGATTAAGGGAATACAAGGAATTCTCGCTTCAAAATGTGGCCGATTCGGATTTACAGCTGCCGGAACAGATTGATGAACAGGGAGATGATGAGAAAGAACCAGTTGATCCCCTGTCTGATGAAGATATTAATGAACTCGTAAAAAGATTCCAGGATGTGCTGGGAGATAAAATTACTGAGGTTCGAATTACAGACCGATTAACTAATTCGGTAGCCCGATTGGTAGATGCGAAAGGATCTCTCGGGCAGGAAATGCAGCGAGTTTACCGAATGATGGATAAGGAATATCAGATTCCAAAGAAGATCCTTGAAATTAACCCGGATCATTCAATTTTACAGTTAATCTGTGACCTTCCAAACGGGAGTAACCTGGCTGAAATAGTCATTGATCAGATCTTTGAAAGTGCTTTGTTGATAGAAGGAATTCACCCAGATCCGGCATCAATGATTCCACGCATTCAACAGTTAATGGAATCTGCTCTGGACCAGGAATAATAAAAATAAAGAAGGCAAGAAGAATGAAATTTACCGGGATGGGTATTTTGCCCCACCCGGTTTTTGATTAATGTACCGGGGTCGCCTTGGGTATCTCACCGGTTGCTTTTATGGCTATTATCAGAAAGATTAAACTCCCGATAATACCGGCAGCCCCTCCGCCGTACCAGATTGAAGCAGGACTGATATTGTCGTTCAGGAAACCTCCCAGGAGGGGACCTACCATGGTTCCAGCTCCCCAAGTTAAGGCAAGTAAACTCATATATCGCCCTCGCATATTTTCTGGAGCCCGATTGGCAGTATAGGTGCTGGCTGTAGGAATCACCATTAATTCTCCAACAGTAACGATAACCATACTGATTAAAAATCCCCAGAATCCAGTTCCAAATGCAATGCTTCCAACGCCAATACCATATAATAATGTGCCCAGGGACATGATTTTTAATGGCGAATAGCGAGAGGTTCGCCTGGTTACAAAAAGTTGAAAGAAAACAACCATCAGGGCATTGGTTGTTGGAATTAATCCGTACAGGTTTTCTGTTAACCCATAATTTTCCTTAGCATAGGCAGCGAGTAGAACCCAGAGAATACTACCGGAGATTTGTCGGAGCGTGAATCCTGCGATAAAACTTGAAAAGATTCGATCTTTAAAAATATCTCCAAAGGCTTTGAGATTCTCAGAAAGTTTTTCTTGTACCTTGCGGGCTGCATCTGGCAAGGTTTCAAATGCAAACAAGGCGATTAATAAACTGAAGAAAATTGTCGCTCCGGAAGCGATAGAAAATGTAATGCCGTAGGATGCGGACGCTATCACACCCCCTAAAGCGGGTCCCATGGCAATACCAACGTTTTTGCTTAACCGGGTCAACGCATAGGCATCAGCTCTCTGTTCGGATGGAACCAGGTCAGCGATCATGGCATCAGCCCCCACCCGGTATAGAGGTTGAAAAGCTCCCCGGAAAGCCATTAAGAGAGCATATTGAAGGTAGGTGTCGGCTGGAATCATCAATAATAAGGCAAACCCATTAACAGCAAGGCTGATAACCATGGCCCATTTCCGACCGATTTTATCAGTAATTGAGCCAGCAATCAGGGATGAGCTCAGACTCATCACTGCATTGATTGAGATTAAACTGGTGATTGTCGCTAAGGGAAGCGATAGTTCTTGCCTTATGTAAACGACCAGGAAAGGCCAGATCATACTCATACCGGTTGTGCTTACCAGCATTCCCCAGAATAAAAGCCAGAATTGGGACGGGTAGGTCCGCAGATAGATCTTAAATTTACTTAGGATGGATATTTCCACCGGGGATTTGTCCATGGCTTATTCCAAAAACAAAACAAGAGAAAAGTATAAATAATGTTAAATCAAACTGG
>JAZFRV010000047.1:0-7153 GCA_036445875.1 Anaerolineales bacterium | reverse complement strand
TAGATGTATTGTCAGGTGTTGTGCTGTTGGTGACTGCACCGCTCATTCCCTATTTTATGTTTCTGATTGGCAGCAGTGCAAAAACCATCACAGACCGCCAATTCAGCACTCTCAGCAGATTGGCCGCTCAATTTCTGGACAGCCTGCAGGGATTAACCACTCTGAGATTATTTAACCAGGCAAAAGCCTATACAAAAAAAATTGAAGAAACCAGCGATGAGTACCGGAAAACGACCATGAAAGTCCTCCAGGTCACATTCCTCTCTGCCTTATCGCTGGAGCTGCTGGCAACTCTTAGTACTGCCATGGTAGCTGTGGAAATCGGTTTAAGGCTACTGTATTCCCGGGTGGCTCTGGAACAAGCCCTTTTCTTGCTGCTGATCGCTCCCGAGTTTTATATTCCCCTGCGCCAGTTGGGGTTACGTTTTCATGCTGGGATGGAGGGAGAAAGCTCGGCAGAACGTATTTTTGAAATCCTTGATACAGAGCCCATAAAGAAAATAGATCCCCAGACTACCGGGAATAAATTCACACCTCCGATGAACCAGTTAGTCCTGAATCAGGTAAGTTTTGGGTATCCTGGCGAGGATCAAAAAACACTGAAAGATCTCACATTTATCTTAAATCAAGGGGAGCAGATTGCCCTGGTAGGTGAAAGCGGTGCTGGGAAAAGCACCCTGGCCAATCTAGTCCTGGGATTTTTCCCACCCGATGCAGGAGAAATCCTGATCAATGGGGAAGTGCTGCACGATGAGAATATACGGGAGTGGCGGGAGCAGATCGCCTGGGTGCCTCAGCATCCGACGCTTTTCCAGGATACAATAGCCGCCAATATCCGGCTGGCTCGACCGGAGGCAGATGATGGCGCTGTGGCTGCAGCGGCTTCCGCTGCCCACCTGGCCGAGTTTATCGACTCACTGCCCGATAGGTATGAAACCTTAATCGGCGAAGGTGGGGGCCGCCTTTCCGGCGGGCAGGCACAGCGCCTCGCTCTCGCCCGGGCATTTTTGAAAGATGCACCAATCCTGCTCATGGACGAACCCACCTCGCAGCTGGATCCGGTTACCGAATCACAGCTGGCGGATGCCACCCGGAAGTTAATGACCGGACGAACCGTGATTACTATCGCTCACCGCCTCAATACTATTTATAAAGCTGATCAAATCCTGGTTCTTAAAAATGGTACTGTCGTGGAAAAAGGAACTCACCAGGACTTGATCAAAAAAGATGGAATCTACACCGCCCTGGTCACAGCATATACCGGCGCACACCACTCGCTCACAGAAAGTAAGGGAAATGAAAATATCCAACCAATCTCCCAAATCCACACTCACCCAATCTCAGAGTCAAAAACTCTCCCCTTCTCCTCGTCCTCTCTTTCCCATATCTCCTCGGCTCCCACACCGTCCCGTCCCACCTGGCAGCGCCTAGTTGGGTTCTTAGCAGAGCATTGGAAGCAGGTCCTGTTTTCTGTATTCCTGGGATTCATAACCATCGGCTCCAGCATCGGCTTGATGGGAACTTCCGCCTGGTTGATCTCAACTGCCGCATTACATCCATCTATATCTACTCTACAAATCGCCATAGTTGGGGTGCGCTTTTTTGGTATTTTAAGAGGAGTCGCCCGCTACCTGGAGCGTTTGGTATCCCACAACGTTACCCTAAAAGTTCTCACCCGGCTGCGAGTATGGTTTTATAAATCCCTAGTTCCCCTGGCGCCTGCCAGGCTGCTCAACTACCGGTCCGGGGATCTGCTGAGCCGGATCATTTCCGATATTAAATCTCTGGAGGATTTTTACATCCGATCAGCTGCACCTCCCCTGGTTGCGGTGCTGATCGGGTTAAGCACTTCATTTTTTCTGGGCAGATATCATCCCTTATTTGGCATCTCACTGGGATTTTTTTTCATCCTGGGTGGTTTAATCCTGCCAAACTTTATCCGAAGATTGGCCAGGGTACCGGGTGAAAAATTGGTCCTGGAGCGTTCCCGTTTAGCGGCAGAGCTGGTTAATTTTATCCAGGGCCTGCCCGATTTAATGATCTATGGACAGGTAGAAAACAAACAAAATCAGCTGCTGGTTGTTGATCAACAATACCAGTCGGCCCAATTAAAAACAGCCCAAATCAATGGATTGAATTCGGGATTGATGATCCTGATCAGCAATCTGGCTATGTGGCTGGTATTGATCACAACTATCCCATTAATTCAAACAGGAGAGATCCCGGGAGTGATGCTGGCCGCCCTGGCGTTAATAACTCTGTCTTCATTTGAAGCTGTCCTCCCCCTGCCCCAAGCCATGGAAACCCTCGCCAGCTCTTTAAAAGCCGGTTCCAGGTTATTTGAGGTGGTGGATGCAGAACCTGGAGTGAAAGATCCGGTTAAACCGGTCTCTTTCCCAAGCCAGCCTTCGATAGCAAGTAAAGATTTAAGTTTTCACTATCCGGGTAGTGATAAAGCAGCCCTGGATGGAATCAGCTTTCAACTCCAGGAAGGAGAAACGTTGGCTATTGTTGGACCGAGCGGAGGTGGTAAATCAACTTTGACCCATCTGCTGCTGCGTTTCTGGGGGGATTACCAGGGAAAACTAACTCTCGGGGAGGACCAAATATTATTCTCATCGCTGGATCAAGAAACGATCCGAGAACAAATCAGCGTAGTATCCCAAAACGGTTATCTCTTCCACGACTCCATCCAGGCCAACATCAGCCTCGGAAATCCAGATGCTGCAATAGAAGAAATCATATCTGCCGCCCGGAAAGCTCAGATCCACCAAAAGATCTTCTCATTTGCAGACGGTTATCAAACTATGCTTGGCGAACGTGGAGAGCGGCTGAGTGCTGGTGAGCGCCAGCGGATTTTGATTGCCAGGGCAGTTCTCAAAGATGCGCCAATCTTTCTACTTGATGAACCGACTGCCAACCTGGACCCAGTGATTGAGCGAGAAATATTAAATACATTATTTGAAATTCTTAAGGATAAAACTGCTCTTCTGGTAACCCATCGATTGGTGGGGTTATCAAAGGTAGACCGTATCCTGGTGCTTCACCAGGGGAAAATTGTGGAGCGTGGACCCGAAACTGAATTACTCCAGCAGAATGGGTTTTACAGGGATATGTGGTCTCTGCAGAACCGTATCCTGCAGTACAAATAAATACTTGTTATAATAATAAAAACCTCCCCATAATCCGGGTAGGTTTTTATTGCCTAATCTTATTTGTGTAGATCTAGGGTGGATGGAGACCAAAAAGGAGAGAGTCATGGCAAAATTAGAACTCGTAGAAGGGATTGGTAATCTGTACGCCAGTCAGCTTCGGAGAGCAGGAATCCGGAGCACCAGGAGCTTATTGGAAAAAGGAGCAACCCCCAGAGGTCGGGATGAGATTGCCAAAGCTGCAGGAATTAGTGGTAAATTAATTCTGGAATGGGTCAACCATGTGGATTTATTCCGCATCAAAGGTGTAGGAGAAGAATATTCCGACCTGCTGGAAGAAGCCGGCGTGGACACCGTGGTCGAATTGGCGCAGCGCAAAGCCGCTAATCTGTATGAGGCCATCCTGGTGGTCAATAATAAAAAGAAATTAGTCCGCCGCCCACCGTCCAAGAAGATGGTTCACGATTGGGTAAATCTAGCTAATGAACTTCCCCGCAAAGTATATTACTAAACCAACCCTGGAAAATAAAAAGTCTGATTTCTTGGGGGGGTTCAGGATCAAACCAACTTTTATCTGATTGGGATCATCACCAATCAGGTCTTTGATGGCTTGATAGATATTCTGAAAAGTTGAGTCAGAGCTCTCGCCGTAGATTCTTTCAGCAATGCCGATCAGAGTATCCCCAGTTTTGACGGTAAAATATTCTGTAGTTCTAGATTGTTAGGATCAAAATTAAATCCCTTGGGTTTTGCTTCAATCAGTTTGTCTTCATTTTCCATCGAATTTTTCCTTTATATAAGGGATCACTGAGGAAATTATTACTGGTGGGAAAAGATTGGTCATTGAATGAGGGAGTTATAGAATCAATGAAGTTATTGTGAATAGCGACCCCGGAGTGAATAAACCTCCGGGGTCTAGCTCCGCCTTCCCCCTCACCGAGATATATTTTTTAGTAGTCAGATACGATATCTGAGTATCACTCCTCCAGGAAGGCATCTAAATAGGTTAAATACCGTAGATTGCTGCCATCGACGTTGATGATCTAGATCCCTCAGGGAATATTCTGATCGGGAGATCTTTTAATGATTTCTTTTCCATCATCACCAAAGCCCTGTAATCCCACCTCAATTTAATAGAAGTGTTTTGTGTTCTCTATCTAGATCCATAATATAAAATAGATCTTTTGATTTATTGACTATAACAAATAAACCCCCAAATACAAATTCGGAAAAGGCGATTCTCGAGCCATCAAGAGTAAACAATTTGGGAAGTTTGGAAGGGTCAATTTATTTCAGGATTTCATCTGGATTTTTCAGGTACCCCTTTACCGGTTCAATTACTCTTTCGTTTATACTCTTTAGCGCGTTCAAAATCCAGCTATCGTGTTTTTCTACTATTTCTTCAGTAGAATTTTTCTGGTTGGTATTATTGGTCAAGTTTTTTTGCTTTGCTTTAGATGGCAGAGAGTCACAGACTGCTTTTGAAAACCCAGTAAGCGAGGGTAAAGCTGGATCAGAACTTTCAGATAATTTCTCAAACAACCTAATTTCCTGATCCGTTAATTCAGGATCTTCTTTTCCATCTTCATTTTTCTGGGGTAGATTTTCCTCAAGTTTTGGGATCTCATCATATCCCACCACCACCCGAAGAGTTTGATAATCCAGCACCCGGCGGGTAACGGTTTTGAACCCAACCAGGACCCGCTGCTCCTCATAGACAGGTTTGGTCTCAGTCACGGTTTTATACCCAACCAGGACTTTTTTATTTTCATATTTAGGTACTTTTTCCTTTACTGTCCTATATCCTATAACAGCATTTAGTTCTTTATATTCCGGAACCTGCCTGGTAATTATTTCTGTGGTTTGATATGCTACTCGTTTTATTATTGGAACTTTTTTTTTGCGAGTCTGAGTCCGGGTTCCCACCTGCATTTTTCTTGAACCAATGGTCCGATAGACCGGAACCTTTTTGGTAAATTTTATCCATTCCTGAACTTCTTTGGTAATAAAGCGAGTGACCGGAATCTTCTCTTTGACTGTAATGGTTCCAACTTTGATAGATTTGGTAGAGTATTTAGGGATTTTTTTAGTAACGGTTTCATATCCTACCTGGATTCGCCTGGTCTCATAAACCGGAACCTTCTTTCTTGCTCCTCGAAATCCCACCTTTACCTGGATGGTTTCATAGACCGGAACTTCCAGTTCAACTGTTTTTAATCCCCTGAAGCTAGTTTTTGTTTCATAACGCGGTACTTTGATTAGCTCCGGCTCTAAATCAGCCGGAGGAGCAGTTCCTGCAACGATACCTCCCCTCCTGGGATTTGATAATTTTTTACGATGCTCTATAAGTGCCAGCCAGGTTTCTATTGAGCCTGTTTTCCCAACCATGAGTGTTAACATGGATAAGGCACTGAAAAAACCCATCCAGGAAAGCGAAGGATCCCTGCCTGCCGGGAGGGATTTCTTTTCTACAATCAACCCGGCCTTTCCCTGAATTTCCCAATCATCTAAAAATTCATCGATCGGAACGGTTTTTCTTCCAGCCAGGGGATCGTTATAGGTCACCCAGCGACCATCGTCAGAAAAGCCTGTGACTGTCACAAAATGACCTGGTTTCTCCGGGCCATCTATCCCCAGGGAGACAACCACCGGCATACCACGTTGAATATGGTCCATCAGCTGGTGCAGCATCCAACCCTGAAAAGCATAACTGCCAGCATACCCAAATTCGCGGGCAGAATATGCCAATTCCTCTACCCCGGTTCCCCATTCAGATAACAATCCTTGGCGAGAAATAAATGAGAACAGCTGCTGGTCGGTTGGACCTCCAGCTCCGGATCCCAGCTCCATAAAATCCATCACCATGCCCAGAGCCTGCAGCCCACAGGTGACTTGACCTGGATCCTGGATGCGGAGCGGTACTGCCAGTCTTTGTACAGCTGATCCTGATATTTGGATTTTTAAAGGCTCAAATTTAATATGAGCGGGCAGTGCAGCGGGAAATGGCGGCTGGATGTCAAGCGGTAAAAAAATGCCGGAGGTATGGGTTTCCCCCTGATCTCCCTCCGGCATCACGACCTCCGGGGTTAACCCGGAAATCTCTGGCGCAGTGATCCGCTCCAGTGGCTGTGGAGTCGGTGAAGCGAGAAGATCCTCCTCCGTGTGAACCAGCGACGGGACGGTAACCGCTCCCATTAACAAAACTAAAACTGCCAATAGATATTTATTGTTGAATATAAAACCCCCATTGATCCGATATTAATAATGCTGCGATGAGGTTGTTTTGATTATTCCCCCATATAAAAAAAACATCCCGGTCTGTTGGTTATCCCCCACGCCGTCCGGGATGTAATTCCAGTGTACAATAAGAAACCTTTCCTGTCAATAGCATAACAATATCGGGTTTTTTTTGTAATTATTGTATGTCATCTATAGATTTCTATAATACTCGTCCTCTAGATTATTAAAGGTAAAAACGGCAATCTTCAGAAGAATTATCCACTTCATCTAAAATGAAAAAGCGCGGGAGAAAAAATCTCCTGCGCCCTCTCAAATGGATTAGCTTTTTTTATCAGCTGGATCTTCCTCATCCTCAGGATCTTTACCTTCTGCTTCTGGTTTATCCTCACACCCACATTCACAATGATGTCTGTAATGACGCCAATGATGTGGATGATGGTAGAAGAAAGGAGGGTGCATTCCAGATCCTTTTCGATCTGGATCGCCTGGTTTCATCCCCCGTCGGTACATGCCTGCACCAAAAATCATCTTCACTAGAAAGATTCCTCCGAAAAGAATAAACAGGAAGGGCAAGATTGATCCACCATGAAATCCCCGGTACATCAGGTAAGATCCACCTCGATACCTCAGGTGAGGAGAATATCCCTTGGCTCCCCAGTCATCGTGGAACATAAAATCGCCATCATGTTCATTTTCCTCGCCGGCTTCACGCTCGAACGTTACTCTCAACTTGAACTTGGAGACATTCTCTCCATTCTTCG
>JAZFRV010000046.1:0-2560 GCA_036445875.1 Anaerolineales bacterium | reverse complement strand
ATAGTATCAAAGCTCTTGATATCTGATAATTTATACATCATTTAAAACATATCTAACTATCATAATCATTTTTAGTAATTCTAACAAGGATGAAATAAAACCTAATATTATTATTGTTGGGTATAGTGAATGATATTAATTGATAAGCATTATAACTTGCCTGGTTGATATCAAGAGGTTAAAATGCTGATTATGACCGATAAGACTCTGATCAGATATCAAGATGCACTGGATTATATTTATAGTTTTGTAGATTATAGTAGATCTCATCAAGCCAACCTAAGTCCGGAAAACTTCGATTTAGCACGGATGGCTGAGTTTATGGACTTGCTTGGTTCTCCCCAGGACGATTTTCCCTCAATTCATATTGCAGGCAGTAAAGGTAAGGGTTCTGTCAGCGCTTTTTGCGCCTCTGGGCTGCAGACTGCCGGATATAAAGTGGGATTATATACTTCACCCCATTTGAAAGATTTTGAAGAACGAATCCAGATAAACCAGATTCCGATCTCCCGTACCATCCTATCTGATTATGTAGAGGAAATTAAACCAGTAATAAAATTAGTTCCAGAGCTGACTACTTTTGAGATCATGACCGGTCTCGCTTTTTTATTTTTTGCCAGGCAGGAAGTAGATATAGCAGTTATTGAAGTCGGATTAGGTGGTAGATTGGATGCCACGAATGTCATTACACCCCTTGTTTCTGTTATAACATCCCTTTTCCTGGATCATATATCCATCCTTGGTGATACGCTGGAAGAAATAGCAGCAGAAAAGGGAGGGATCATTAAATCAGGAATCCCAGTGGTCTGTGCGCCACAGGAAGAAAAGGCTATCGATGTAATAAAAGATATTGCATCGCGGAATAATGCTCCGTTAACTCGGATTGATGAAGATTACCCGTATTCAATTATTTCGAGTACCTTGGATGGACAGAAATTTAAGCTATTGAATCCAGTGGATAATCAGGAGGAAGATTCACCTTTTATTATTCCTTTGCTGGGTGAGTTCCAGGTCCTGAATGCGGTTACTGCTTATGCTGCCCTTAAATCCATCAGATTAAAAGGCTTTCCACTTAAAGAGGGGGAGATACGGCGGGGTTTTGAATCTACTGTTTGGCCGGCCAGGTTTGAAGTTGTCCGTCGAGAACCTCCGGTTATTTTTGACTCGGCTCATAACCCTGCCTCGATCAGGAAACTAAGGGAAACAATTGATTTTTATTTTCCTGAAAAACAGTTGATTCTGGTATTTGGAATATCGGAAGATAAACAATTGGATGATATGCTGCAGGAAATCTTACCGAGAACTTACCACGTAATCACTACAAAAGCGGATCACCCCCGGGCGATGGATGCGGCAGCTCTTGAGAAGCGGGCCAGCATTTTCCCATGTTCTTCAGAAGCGGTTGCATGTGTCCAGGATGCCTTATCAAAGGCGATTCTATTAGCGGAAGATGAAAAAATTGTTCTTGTAACAGGTAGTATTTTTGTCGCTGCCAGTGCCAGAATTGCCTGGTTTGAGGAATAATAACAATCCCTCGTAAATTTTCTTTGGTGTCTAAGGATTTATTTAGAGAAGTTAATCCGGGCAAGCATTTTCTAGATGTTCTTCAAAGGATTCTGCGAAGAGATGCTGTCCCGAACCGTCACAGGCAGTCCGAAAGTATAGGTCTTGGGACTCAGCGGGAAATGCAACTGCTTGAATTGCAGCTAAACCCGGATTGCATATCGGTCCTGGAGGAAAACCCCCATTCAGATAAGTATTATAAGGGGAATTTATATTAAGATCCTCCAGCGAGAGAGGATTTGTCCACCAGGTTTGTTGCTGTCCGTTATAACCAAGAGCATACTGAATTGTCGGATCTGCAGCCAGGTTCATATTAATCTGCAGACGGTTTAAGAACACCGCTGCAATAAGTGGCATTTCTTCTTCGAGGATGGCTTCTCTCTCGATAATTGACGCCAGGATAACAGCCTGCTGTAATGTTAATCCCCGGGCAATGAGCCCCTCTTCAAGATCAGCAGAAATGCCTGATAAAAACCCCTGGTATAGAGTATCCACCAGAGTGTCAGCAGATATATTTCTTTCAACCTGGTAGCTGCCGGGATAAAGATAACCTTCTTTGATCTGTCCTCGAACACTTTCAAGGAAATCATTTGGAAGTAGATCTACTCCCAGACCGGGCAAAGTGTCTGCAATTTCTTCCATACGCCATCCCGCAAGAATGGAAATTGTGGTTTGCGCTGGAACTGGATTTCCAAGCATATTAGCGATTTCTAGCTCAGACATCTCGTTTGAAATGAGAAACTGGCCAGATTGAATCCGAGTATCAATTCCAGTGTAAATTAGATATGCTCTAAATGCGGCTGGATGTCTCACCAGCTTCAGGTTTTGTAATCCTGCTAAGATTTGATCTAGAGAGTCCCCTGGTTCAATTGGAAAAATCAAATCTTCTGACAGGATATTTGATGGTGAAAAGAGTCCTTCATCAGAGGCCAATAAGATCAGAGTTTGAGTAGTAAGTTTTATGGGATTGAGATTTGGATTTGGCGGTCCATACAAA
>JAZFRV010000045.1:0-9430 GCA_036445875.1 Anaerolineales bacterium | reverse complement strand
TGAGATATTAATGGTACTTTGACATATCTGATATTCGTATGGTTAGTTACCAAGTTTTCCTCCCTGATTTTAAGTTCTATCAACAATCGGTGGCGTGCCAGTTTGCCTGTCCTGTGCGCACGGATGGTCGAGCCTATGTAAATGCGATTGCCAAGGGTGAGTATGAGCGAGCATATTTAATCGCCCGCGAAACTAACCCTTTCGCCTCTACTTGCGGTTGGGTTTGTGGAGCTCCGTGTGAAGCAGCTTGCCGTCGAGGGAAAATTGATGCCCCAATTGCCATCAGAGCGCTTAAACGTTTTGTGAATGACAAATATGGAGTTTACCTTGGTGAGACGGGTGAGTCACGCCGACCACCATCGTGGCCAGCTTATGTGGGGCGTACCGACGCCCACGACTTAGGTAACACAATTTTCCCTTCAGGCAGGAGCGAGTTGAGTTCGGCTTATAAAAGAGGGGATCAGACAAGTAAACGAATTGCTATAGTTGGAGCAGGACCTGCTGGGCTGTCTTGTGCCCATGATCTTGCTTTGTTAGGCCATGAAATCACTATTTTTGATTCTGCACCTAAAGCGGGAGGTATGCTGAGGTTAGGCATTCCTGGTTACCGCCTCCCACGAGAATTGATTGATCTTGAAATAGAGGCTATTTTGGCGCTTGGCCCAAGATTAATGCTTAACCAAACTTTGGGTAAAGATTTTACATTGGCTGATCTACGCAAGGAATTTGATGCTGTTTTTATTGCCATCGGCACTTATCAGAGTCGGAATCTCAATGTAGATGGTGAGCAATTCGATGGTGTTCTCAGGGCAGTCGATTTCCTGATCAATGTCAATCTCGGTGGTTATAACCTGGATCTGGGAAAAAAGGTATTAGTAATCGGCGGCGGTAACGTAGCAATGGATGTAGCCCGCACGGCAACACGGCTTGGTCACCCGGCACAATCTGGTGGTGATCTTGAAATGGCTTTGGATGTAGCCCGCACAGCTGTCCGCTTGGGATCGACCCAGGAAGTACACTGCTTGGTGGTTGAATCCCGGGAAGAGATGTTGGCTGACCCCATTGAAATCATTGAAACTCAAGAAGAGGGTGTTATTATCCACAATCATCTAGCCCCCAAAAGCATTTTAGGAATTGATGGCCACGCCGTCGGTGTGGAAACTTCTGATGTTAGCCGGGCTTTTGATGATCAAGGTCGTTTCAATCCTCAACTTGTCCCCAATAGTGATCGTGTGTGGGATTGTGATAGTGTCATCGTAGCCATAGGGCAATCTGGGGATCTGGATTGGGTAATTCCAGAGGACGGGCTAGAAATCACCCCACGCGGCACATTACAAGTTGATGAACAAACCCTCACAACAACTGCTGAGGGCGTGTATGCCGGGGGAGATATTGCCTTTGGACCGCGTTTGATTATTAACGCTGTTGCAGATGGGCAACGCGCTGCTCGCAATATTCATGCTTATTTACAAAATGTGCAGCCTCATTATGTCCGCAGAGGTTACTTTTCAATAATCCCCAAGGATAAATATCCAGATGCTGGTCCTGTGCACAATTATTTACACTGGCCGCGCCGCCATCCACCAGCTATACCTGTGGATCGTCGAATAGGCGTGTCATTGGTCGAGGTTGGCTTTGATGAGCCAACAGCTCAGGAACAAGGTAGCCGATGCCTAATTTGCACAATCAATCCAATCTTCAATAGTGCTCTATGCATCATGTGCAATGGTTGTGTTGATGTTTGTCCATCCAATTGTTTGAGACTTGTACCGATTTCAGCTGTTGAGGGAAATGAAACAGTCACAGAAGTTATTGAACGTCGGACTGCAAATTTCGAGATAGCCAGCGCAATGCTGATTGATCCCACACTTTGCATTCGCTGCGGGTTATGTGCTGATCGTTGTCCCACTGAATCAATTACCATGGAAATTTTCCGTTTCACCGAGGAGGTGTTATTTGAAAAGATTGAATAACTGATAGGAACACAAGAAACATTGAGAATCACTAAAATTACAAAAAATAATGGAGAAACAAAGTGAAAATGACAAGAAATCTGATCTTACTTGGAACGATTTTGGTATTGTTCAGTCTTTTTGCGTCTGCATGCAGCCCAGGCCTGGAAACCAGCACTGTTGTTGCTGGAGATACCCCTGCCGAAGAAGAGGAGCAATCTGACGAAGCTGACCATACCGAAGAAGAGGAGCAAGCTGAAGAACCTGAAGCCTTAGTAGGCAACATGGTTCGCGGTGGACTTCTTTATGATAAATGGTGGGTAATAGCCCCTGCAGAAGTCGAAGATGACCATGAAGGCAGTGGAGAAGCCCCAGAGGGCGACCAACCATTGTGGTCCACCCAGAGCAGCAATACCCGCTCTGGCAATGATACCTGGCGCTGTAAAGAATGTCATGGCTGGGATTATATGGGAGTAGATGGTGCCTACGGCAGTGGCTCACATATGACCGGATTCCCCGGAATCAACGGGTTTGCAGGCTCAGACCCCGCCGAAGCGTTAGCAGTCCTTCAGGGCAACACTAATTCGGACCATGACTTTTCAGGATTGATGGCTGAACAAGACTTGATCGACCTGGCCCTGTTCATTTCCGAAGGGCAAATCGATTACACAGTTTATGTAAATGATGACAAGTCTTCAACCGGTGATGCTGCTGGAGGCGAACTAATATACAACGGAGTATGCAGCGGATGCCATGGACCAGATGGTAGTGCTATCAACTTCCACGGTTTAGATGATCCCGAGCTTCTGGGCCATATTGCATCCGGTAACCCCTGGGAATTTATCCACAAAGTCCGCTTTGGACAACCGGGATGGCCGATGCCCTCCGCGATTGTGAACAACTGGACTCTTGATCTAGTTTCCAATGTCTTGGCTTTCAGTCAGGGATTCTCTGAGGAGCTGTCCTACACTGGTGGTGGAGCCATTTACGATAAATGGTGGGTTGTTGCTGGTGTTGATGAGCCTGTTGAGGATCATCCGCTGTGGGCAACTCAAGATACAAATGAACGTTCCGGAAAAGACAGCTGGCGCTGCAAAGAATGCCACGGCTGGGATTACAAAGGTCTCGAAGGTGCTTATGGCTCTGGCTCACACTTCACAGGTTTCACTGGTGTTTTGAGTGCGGCAGAAATGTCCACCGAAGATCTGACCGCTTGGATGGATGGAACGAACAACCCGAACCACGATTTCGCCTCGTTGATGGATGATGTCTTCCTGCAAGCATTGATAGCTTTTATGAAAACTGAAATGGAAGATCTCTCTGGTTTTGTTGGTGAAGATAAAACGGTTGAGGGTGACCGTTCCCGAGGGCAGTCAAAGTACGATATGTCTTGTGCTGCATGCCATGGCGTGGATGGTACCAGGATCAATTTCGGCGACGATGAGGACCCGGAATATCTGGGTACAGTTGCTAGCGGGAATCCATGGGAAACCTTCCATAAAGCGCTCAATGGCCAACCCGGAGAACCTATGCCTAATGGGATTAGTTTAGGTTGGACAATTGAGGATATTCTTGATCTGGTTTCCTATGTCCAAACCATGCCGGCTGAATAATAACCACCACTTTCATAAGGGCACTAACCTCTGATCTGGGATTCAGTTCTCTTAGAAAAGTTACTGGTGTCAAATTGGTGGGCTGGGTCTGAACCTGGCTCACCAATCATCATCTCGAGAGGAGTCTGGATGGAGAAAATATCACCACTTCTTGCTCAAATAACAAATTCCCGCATCTGGCGTTCGATTTTCCGGCATGGTTGGCCGAACAATGCCCTCGATCGTTCATTGGCAATGACCAGCAATGTCTTCTTTCATCTTCATCCGGTCAAGGTAAAACGAAAAAGCCTAAAATGGACCTATACTTTTGGTCTGGGAATCATCTCTGCGATTCTTTTTGGTGTACTCATTTGGACCGGTGTACTGCTGATGTTCTATTATGTCCCATCAGTGGATAATGCCTACAATTCAATGAAGGAAATCCAGCTTTCTGTCCCCTTAGGGCAATTTACTCGCAATATGCACCGCTGGTCTGCCCACGGTATGGTGTTAATGGTGATTCTACATATGGCTCGAGTATTTTATACCGGTGCATATAAACCTCCCAGAGAATTTAACTGGATTATCGGTGTGGTTTTGCTTTTGCTTACTTTAGGAGCCAGCTTTACAGGGTATTTGCTTCCCTGGGATCAATTGGCTTTTTGGGCAATCACAGTAGGCACAAACATTGCCGGTTACGCACCATTGGTTGGGGACGTAATGCGCCAATTGTTATTAGGAGGATCTGAAGTTGGGCAAAATGCTTTAATTCGCTTTTACACCTTGCATATTGCTATCATACCGCTGCTGATTGGGATATTTGTCTCGATCCATATTTGGCGTGTTCGCAAGGATGGCGGATTAGCAATTAATGATTCATCCGAGAAGGAATAAATGACAGATTATATCCCAACATCTGATAATATCTCGCCAAAGGATCCAAATAAGAGCTATGCCCTGGTTGAAATTGTTCCTGGGGATAGTCCAATGGTTGGAAAAGTGCCTGATGACACCGTGATGTCATTTCCAGTTGTTTTGCTTTGGGAAATAGTCCTCCTGCTTGGCGTTACTTTTGGATTGTTCTTATTCTCATTGATCAAGCAGGCACCGCTAGAAGAAATAGCCAATCCGCTTGTAACAACTGATCCGGCTAAAGCGCCGTGGTATTTTTTGGGTTTACAAGAATTATTGGAGCATATGCATCCCACATTAGCCGGTGTGCTAATTCCCGGGTTATTGATTGCTTTTCTAATTGCGCTCCCATACATAGACTCATCTCGGGAGAATGTTGGAAAATGGTTCTCTACCAATCATGGGAAAAAGATTACAGCATCGATAGCTTTGTATACATTGATTGTCATGCCCGGTTACATTGCACTGGATAATTATATTAATTTGCGTGAAATTCTTCGAGGGGTTGTACCTCAGTGGGTCAGCCAGGGATTGATACCTCTTGGGATTATCTTGTTATTAGTTGCCACACCTGTGGTTTTTCTGAAAGTGAGAAAGGCGAATACACGGGAACTGATGATTGCCCTATTTACCATAATGTTCGTTTCAGCAATTGTCTTTACAATTAGCGGTTTCCTGTTTCGTGGACCTGGATTCAAGCTGTTTCTTCCCTGGGAAATGCCGCCTGGCTATAACCCTTGGGAAAGTCTTTAATCATTGACGGAGATCAGATT
The DNA here is from genome assembly GCA_036445875.1 of Anaerolineales bacterium. GTDB lineage: Bacteria > Chloroflexota > Anaerolineae > Anaerolineales > UBA11858 > B10-G9. The sequence goes on along the minus strand of JAZFRV010000045.1, from coordinate 4,201 downwards.
ATGAAGAAATCTCAATCCGAATCAATCTTTAGCCGCCTTCATTTTATCAATTGGCTATGGGGATTGTCTCTCGTTGGATTGTTCGAACAGGCCGCAGGTGCCTTATTCCAGTTTTTAAAACCTCAGATAGCACTTGGCGCTTTTGGTGGGGAGGTGAATGCTGGAGTCCCTGAGGAATTTGAGCCTGGGACAGTTAGCTTTGTGCAAAAAGGCCGTTTTTATATTTCCCGTTTAGATGATGGTGGCATTCTAGCAATATGGCAGCGCTGCCCTCATTTGGGGTGTACAGTTCCCTGGCGCGAGGATCTTGGTCAATTTTACTGCCCCTGTCACAGCTCACTTTTTGACCCTAATGGCGAAGTCATTGGTGGACCGGCTCCACGACCATTGGATATATTTCCGATAATTATTCTTGAAGGAAATTTGTTGGTTGATACTAGCAACCCAATTGAACGCAAATCCTTTAATCCTTCCCAAGCGCTTTATACGGATTGAGACTATCTATGCTACCAAAAGAAAATTACACACCCTTTGCAATAGTTGGTTTTATTCTCTCAACGGCGATTTTTGTCGTCTTTCAGATTTATTTGATTCGCGAACCTGCACGAATTATCGATGATATGGAAGCTGACAGGGTTGCTGCAGTTTCAGCCGGACGAGATTTATATGAAGAAAATTGTAGTTCTTGCCATGGAGTCTTCGGAGAAGGTGGGATAGGGCCGGCACTCAATTCACGCCAATTCCTCCAAATTGCTTCTGATAAAGCGTTATTTAATTTAACCATAACGGGTGTGCCTGGAACGACCATGCCTGCTTGGGGACAAGAGTTTGGCGGGCCGTTTACAAACGAGGAGGCTTCCCAGTTGGTTGCCTTCATTCGTTCTTGGGAAGCAACTGCCCAGGAAATTGAGGAAGATGTAATTACTCCCGATCCGGTAAGAGGTGCAACAATATTTGCTACAACCTGTTTCGTTTGTCATGGAAAGAATGGCCAGGGAACTGAGATCACAAGAGCCCTGAATGATCCTTCCCGGTTAGATGATTTTGACAATGCTTGGTATCGCAGTACGATCTCTTTTGGACGCCCGGCCAAAGGTATGCCGACCTGGGGAACAGTCCTTTCTCCCCAGCAACTTGATGATTTAACTGCTTTGATTGACGCCTGGCGTAATGGAGAAACAGTTCTCACTGATATACCGTTGAAAACACGCCTGAAAAGCGCATTATTTGCTTTGCGTCAGTTTAATATTACTGATGCTTTAGTGCATCTTAACGAGGGTTTATCTTTAGCTGATCGCAACCAAGCTGAAACGATTAGGGAAGTAATTACATTAATGGAAGCTGATAAAATTGTGGCTGCTAAGAACTTGCTCATTGTTCTGCTTCCACCATCCGAGATAGGTGAAGAACTCTATGTGAGTTACTGTGCAGCCTGTCATGGCACCGACGGTTCGGGTGGTTTAGGAACAAACCTGAACGATAATCTTTATATTCAATCCCAAGAGGATGCCGAATTGTTAACCTTCCTCTTGGAAGGACGCTCTGGAACAGCAATGGAAGGTTACAAGGGACTCTTGATGGAACTGCAGATTGAGGATATAGTCGCATTTTTGAGAACACTGCAGGAGTAGTTAACTGTTCCTGACAGAAATGATAAGATGAACCGATCGGGATTATTAGGTTGAACAGAAAATTAAAATTTGATTTATAGATTCAACTGCATTGTCGACTTCATGGATAATATAAATTATCCATATCACCTGAATTTATAGTCATGGTGCACACTGCTTGGATCAGTTCCGATTTCATATTTACGATAATTATATTTCCTACTCAACTCAAGATGCATATCGATCACATTTTGTCACCATCAGAAGTTAGGTGGATTGTTCTACAGATTCTGAAACATTACTATTAAATGAAAATCCCAACTCAATCTCGTTTAAGAAATTCAGAGACCCCGACTACTTCGCTTCTCTGCTCAAATCGCAACATTGCCAAGAATTGCTCTACAACCTCACAATGAGGTTCGAGATGGGTCCATGACAGCGGGCGGTATTGGACCCAACTCGAACCAAATCATTAACGGAAGATCTCACCTGCTGGCAGCTGGTTGTTCCTGTTCTTCCATTCCCCTCTCCTGGGTCCACCCCGGCTGGGGGCTGTATCAGGAGCAGATACATCCCATCCTCAATTCTTGATCATTCCCAATAGCCTCATGGTACTTTCGCCGAGAATGGCTGCGCCAATTGGAAAGCACTCTTCATCAATATCAAATTTGGAGTCATGGTGCCGGCGTGTGTCACCCTCAATTTCACAGCCCAAAATAAACATGGCGCCAGGAGCTTTCTGCAGGAAATATGCAAAATCCTCTGCTCCCATATCGGGTTCAGGTTGGTTGATCTTATCCTCACCCAGCAGTTCACCAGCAACCTTTTTAACCAGGGCAACTACATCCGGATGATTGTGCATGGGAGGAAAACCCACATGGATCCTCAATTTATAATCTCCTCCCAGGGTGCGTGAAATTTCCATGGCTTTTTTGATCTCGGCATGGATTTTTTCCTGCACATCCGGTGTGAAATAGCGGATGGTCGCCAGCATTTCTACTTCTTCCGGGATCACATTATCTGCCACGCCGCCGTGGATTGAGCCGATGCTGATCACGGCGGGATCGGAAGGCTTCAGCTGCCTGGAAACGATCCCATGCAGGGCAAGGATCACATGGCCGCTGATAAAAATTGGGTCAACCACTTCGTGTGGGGCTGAGCCATGCCCGCCCTGGCCGATGATGGTCGCATAAATGGTATCCACCCCGGCTGAGGCATACTCAGTAGCAACCTCAATTTCACCCGTGGGAGTTGACGCATCTACGTGCAGGGCGAGGACATTGTTAACATCTTCCATCGCGCCATCTTCAATCATTCTGGGAGCGCCGCTGAGCTCTCCATCATCGGTTTCCTCAGCTGGCTGAAATAGGAACCGCACCGTACCGGAAAACTCCTCATCTACCAGCAGTTTGGCTGTTCCCAAGGCGATTGCCACATGGGAGTCATGGCCGCAGGCATGCATCACCCCATCATTTTTTGATTTGTAGGGCACCTGGTTGGCTTCCTGGATGGGCAGGGCGTCCATATCAGCCCGGATCGCGACAATGGGTTTTCCATCGCCCAGTTCCGCTACCACACCGGTTTTTCCGACACCAGTCCGAACCCGGTACCCCAACCCATCCATTATTTCCGCGATCAGCGCAGAAGTTCGCTGCTCTTCAAATCCCAGTTCGGGATGCATATGGATATCCCGCCGCCAGGCAACCATTTTAGATTGGATCTTTTTCGCTTTTTTGAACATATAAGCCTCATTATTATCTAATTTTGATCAGTCCAATAATCTGCCTAGAAAATCAGTTGTTTGGCGTTTTTCATTGATTATAATGTCCCGCCTAACTACCAATCAGAATAGTGGCAGGGAGTTTCCCTGTCAAGATGATATTTCATTATATCTTTGCTCTATAGTTTTACTGCGGGAGGATATCAATTCATTTGATTAGAAATGAAGAACACAATCTCAAAACAATCGTTGCAAATGCTGTTCGTTATACCCGTTAAATCTAGAAGCAGTCTTAACAGTAATATATTCATTTGAATATTCAGATTGAACCAGATCTAAATAGAATCCCATCCCAACCTCATTTGAGGACTTCTGAGAGTTTGTCTGCCTCGCTTTTCTGCTCAAATCTGAGCATGACCAGGAAATGCTCTACTTCCTCACTTTGTGGTTCGGGGTGGAACCAATTGGGTGGAACCAATTGGGTGGGCGGTATTGGACTCGAATCAAGCATCTATTTGATGTCAAGAATACCTGCCACCCTGCTGCTCTACAGGGGTTAGACTGACTTGCCAGAGTATAGGCAGTTATATTTTCACTTTTCTTCCTCTAAAACTGTTCCAGAGCATACCCGGAATTCCCATCCCGGGCTGATATTCTGCTCCCTTTAAATACAACTTATCCACCTTTAATGAGAGAAGGTCTTTTACATCCATGGTTAAGGGATCCCGGTTTAATATCACCAGGTCAGACAACTTTGTTAGTTACATGCCTATTAGACCAATTCACTTGTTAACCGTACATGCTTATGTTGGGATTACAGTCGGAATAATTGGGATTATATTATTAATCTGTGGCCTTTGTGGAGCAGGTA
>JAZFRV010000044.1:0-5722 GCA_036445875.1 Anaerolineales bacterium | reverse complement strand
TAAATTGATCGTATACCATTACAAATCTCGATTGTTATTTTAATAATCCTTCCAGAGTTTCCCGGACTGCTTTTGGATCGGCTTTCCCACCTGATTTGGCCATCACCTGGCCCACCAACCAACCAATCACACCACCTTTGCCTGATTTGTATTGTTCCACCTGGTCTGGATTATCTTGAATGATTTCCTGGCAGATGGACTCGATTGCGGCACTGTCAGTCACCTGGCCCAATCCTTCCTGTTCAACGATATCGCGGGGTTTTTTACCCTGTTGTTGAGTTTTTCGGACCAGGGTCTTTCCGGTACTGGTGTTAATCGTTCCTTCTTCAACCAGTGCAATTATTGATGCTAAATGTTCAGGTGAAAAGTAGAGTTCGGATATTGATAAATCCAAATCGTTCATCATCCCCTGGACATCATTAATTAACCAATTCGACGTTATTTGCGCATCAGTATCGTAAGTTTCAACAGTGTCAATAAAGAAATTGGAAATATCAAAATCACTTGTGAGGATATTTGAGTCATGACTTGAGAGGTTATAGCCTTCCATAAAGTTATTCTTTCTTTCGTTCGGAAGTTCTGGCAGGCTATTTTTTAGGTCCTGGATTTTTTCCTCACTCAGAGTTACTGCAAGTAAATCAGGCTCTTTGAAATAACGATAATCGGCTTCAGTTTCCTTGGAGCGCATTTTGGAGAGGGTTTTATTTTCTTCATCCCAGTCCAGCGTCCAGGATTCAATCACTCCGCCGCCTTCAACTTCCTTGATCTGGCGTTTGATTTCTGCCTTCATGGCTTCCCGGCCGTATTCAATGGAGTTCATGTTCTTGATTTCGGTTTTGGGATTCAGGATTTCGGATCCCTCTTCCCGGATGGAGACATTGGCGTCAAAACGCATTTGCCCTTTTTCCATGCTTGCTTCTGAGACCCCGATCCAGCGCACCAACTTTCTAAAATATCGAATGAATTCTGCCGCCTCATCTGCGGAGCGCAGATCCGGACCGGTGACCATCTCAACTAAAGGAACACCACAGCGGTTAAAATCCAGCAGGCGCCGTCCGGGTTTGTGGATGGTTTTTCCGGCATCCTCTTCGATGTGTAACTTTTCAATTATTACCCTTCGCATGGTCCCATTTTCGACAGGAAATTCCAGATAACCCCCCTTTCCAATGGCGATATCATATTGTGAGATCTGGTAACCTTTCGGCAGGTCGGGATAAAAATAATTCTTTCGGTCAAAATAGGAAACCGGCTGCACTTCAGCATGCAGGGCGGTTGCCAGAAGAGCACCCTTTTCGATCACAGCCTGGTTGGGTACTGGAAGTACACCCGGTTGACCGGTGCAAACCGGGCAGATATTGGTATTGGGAGGATCACCCCATGAATCTGCCTTACAGGCACAAAAAATCTTGCTGTTAGTATTGAGTTGGACATGGATTTCCAATCCAATTACTGCTTCATATGAACTCATAATATCCAAACTTCCTGTTTCCTAAGAATTTTCACTAATCCCTACTTTTTTACCACAGATTTCCTCATCGAACGGGTAGGTTCGGGTTCTAATGCTGTACCTGATATTATACATGGAGTATAATCAAGAACATGAAAAAAACCTCCTGGATCCTGGTCCTGGTTGGCTTAACTCTGGCAGCTCTGGTTGCCACAGTTTTTCCCTTCCAGTCTGCGGTTCTGGCAGCACCAAATCCCCAACTGACAAATTTCCCGACACCTACTCCCGGTTCTGACGGCAGGATCATCTATATTGTTCAGGATGGAGATACTCTCTGGCGCATAGCGGCAGTCTCCGGTCTGAATATTGCTGATCTGAGAGACCTGAATTTCCTGGGGGTGGAGGATATAGTATTTCCCGGGCAGCAGATCTTCTTAGGATTGGGGGGACCAGCTGCCCAACAGTCGACCTTGGCTCCGGCTGCCACCCAGGCCTCAGCTGAGCCAACCAATACTCCCGCGCCTGGCTTTGGTACCTTATGTGTGCTGCTTTTTGAGGATGTTAATGGGGATTCCATGCGCCAGGAAGAGGAAATCAGTGTAGTGGGCGGCGCGATCAATATCAGCAATCGTGATGGATCAATTTCCATCACGGAAGATACCCCGGAACACGACCCCGACTCCTTGACGGATGATTATTTCTGTACGGAAAACCTGGGTGAGGGGGATTACAATGTCAGCGTCGCCATCCCGGAAGGTTACAATCCAACTACTTCATTAAATACCGGCATTGAATTATTTGCTGGAGATACCACCTTCCTAACCTTTGGTGCTCAGGCCGGTTCGGTAGTGATCGAAGAAGATGCTTCCCTGCCTGAGACCACCGGCAGCACTCCAATACTGGGAGTGATCGGGGCAATCTTATTGTTGAGTGGAATTGGGTTGGGTGTGTATTCAGTCTGGTTCAGACGGTAAATCTTCTAAAACCTGAGATTACAGGGAGGACATATCCTCCTTGTTTTTTGTTAAAACAAGATTATGATTAATAGCCATCCGGATGTGACTGATGCCAATCCCAGGCGCTCTGGATGATGTCTTTTAAATCGGGGATCTGAGGTTCCCAACCCAACTCGTTCCTGATTTTTTCAGACGATGCCACCAATCGGGGCGAGTCACCCGGACGACGCTCAGTTTCTTCCGCGGGGATGGCATGACCGCTAACTTCCCGGGCAGTTTCAATCACCTCTCTTACGGAATATCCTTTGCCATTGCCCAGGTTATAAACCAATTTATCCTGATTTTCCAGGGCATCTAGCGCCAGCAGATGCGCTGAAACCAGGTCGGTTATGTGGATATAGTCCCGGATGCAGGTGCCGTCCGGCGTGGGGTAATCCGTACCGAATATTTTGATATCTTCCCGTTTTCCGAGAGGAACCTGCAGTACCAGCGGGATCAAATGGGACTCCGGCTGATGGGCTTCCCCCTGACCGGGCAAGGCGCCGGCAGCATTAAAATAACGCAGCGCACTGTACCGAATCCCCTGAATCTCTCGATAAAAATCCAGCACTTCTTCAATCATTAACTTGGTATGTCCATAAACATTCACCGGACCAAGGGGTGAATCTTCCCCCAGGGGATTGTCGCTGGATTTGTATACCGCGGCAGTTGATGACAAGACAAAGCGGTCGATGCCGGCTCTGGCAGCAGAATCGATCAGATAAACAGAGTTATTGAGATTGTTCTGATAATACTTGGGAGGATTAACCATGCTTTCCCCCGCTTCGATGAAGGCCGCAAAATGCATCACGGCCTCAAATTTATTTTTGCCCAGGGCAGATTGCAGTTTTTTGATGTCCGCAAGATCACCCTCTATGAACTCAACTCCCTCAGGAACAGCTTCCCTGTGACCAGTGACCAAGGAATCATACACAGTGACTCTATGACCGGATTCGAGAAGTTTTCTGGCAGCAGTTGATCCGATGTATCCAGCTCCGCCGGTGAGAAAAATATTCATTAGGTTTTCTTTCCTATTCTTGTTTATTACCTCAGATAGTATACTCCATGCTTTTCTGGAGGGGAGTAAAATTTCTCTCCCGGCCGGTTTCTCAAGGACTTTCAGGCTGCCGCCCACCAATCCTTTCCCTCAACCAGGTTAAGTTTTGATAGATTATCCCGGATCAAGGGCAGAGCCTTGCGGGCTCTAACTGCAACCAAAAGAATTGGATTTTGGTACTCTTTCCAGAGGGAGGGAAGTTCTTCCCGGGAGATGATTGGTTTTCCGCGGCGGGTGCTCCCGATTTTTTTGGGATCAACATCGATGAAAGCTGTCAGATGCAAACCCTCCCGGACCAGGTGTTTGCTGATCCGCCGACCAGTCATACCTGCCCCCCAGATGAAAACTCCATCCCGCCCCCTGGCAGGGCCTTTGGCGAGGTAATGAGCTTTGGCCCGTAAAAAATTTTCCAATGAGTATCTTGAATCTGTGTGAGTCAATCTATCCGGATGCTCTCGCCATTCAAGCAGTACCTGGGGAATCTTGGCAAACCTGGCTCCTGCCAGATAGAGGCGAAGCCAGAGATCATAATCCTCCGGCCAGCCGTGATCCTGGTATCCTCCGGCCCGGTCGATCCAGGATTTCCGAAAGGCGGCGCAGGGATTGGCGATGGGGCTTTCCACAAATATTTCCCGGGAGATATCCTCATGATTTATCAGGGAATTCAGCCATTCATAATAGAGTTCAAATCCTTCGCCGACTTGCTCAGCGGGGAACCCGGCTACCAGCGATCCTACCACGGCAATCTGGGGATTATCGAGTAAAAACTCTCTTTGCAGCTTGATCCGATCCGGGTGGCAGCGATCATCGGCATCCATTCTGACAATGATTGGCGACCTGCAGAGGGTGAGTCCGGTGTTGGAAGCCGGGATGACTCCCCTGTGATCTTTATTCACCAAAACGAATCTTGAATCCTTGTTACTCCATTTTTCCAGTATGGATGCGGTCCGGTCCGTAGATCCGTCATCCACGCAAATCACTTCATAATCCTGGTAGCTTTGAGCTGCCAGGGAAGATAAGGCTTCTTCTATTGTGGCTTCGGAATTAAAACAGGGCAAAAGAACAGATACCTGGGACATTCCTCACTCGAGATCTTGATCTGGATGAATTATTTCCTGGGCTAATTTATTAAGGGATTGGATTTCATCTTCCGGGGTATGGCTGGTATTCCAGTATTGATCCAGCAACTCTTCCGGGGAGAGAGTGCCGATTGCCCTATCTTTTGGCAGACGGATCCTGGATTCGGATTGAGGTTGTTTTAGAAAATGGAATTCAAAGCTCCCCTTAACCAGCTCCCGGATTGCGGATTCATCGATCAGTGGATCCCAGGCCCGGGGATATTCCAGGACCAACCGGATCACAGCGTCCTTGATTTTTTCCGCAGGGGGCAGCGTTTTTTTAATCTGTTGGGTGATTTTATCCTTGGACTCCAGGATCAGATAAAGATCCACAAAGGAGCGGATATTATTTAATTTTCGCCAATCTAGTTTTGTATTCCCTTTTTTAAGATTGGCGATGACAAAAAATTTCTCATCCCGGGCTTCGCCAAAATCAACCCGCTCAATAGATCCAGGATAGACGATAGGAGGGTGATTCTTCTTATTTAATTCCTGTTTTTTATGAATATGACCCAGGGCGATGTAATCCAGGCGGGAATCCTGAACCAGTGATAACGGCAGCACCAGGTCGTTCCCAAGGCTGACAGATCTTTCCCCTCCAAATACAGCGCTCTCGACGGACGCGTGCGCTGCTAAAAGGGTAGGCAATGTGGGATCAGCCTTTTCCAACCAGATATTGAAATCTTTTGTAAGTTTATTGATCATTTCCCCGTAAACCCGGTCCAGATCGCGGATTTGCAAATCAAGAGCGGCCATCATGCCAGTCCGGGACAGCCAGGGCAGCGCAATTAATTGAAGATCCAGGCTTTTTCCTTCCGGACACAACCGGGATAGATGCTCGTTGGTGAGAAAACAGGGTTTATCAACGATTAGTACGTGGGGAACTCGCAGAGTATCGAATTCAGTCAGGGCGTGAGCCCTTCCGACAGAGGGTGAAATATCATGATTGCCCACCAGCAGGATGGTGGGAATCCCAGCCTGGGAGAGGCGCATGATCCTGCTGCCCCATTCTCGCTGGAATGTCGGGGCAGGATTGCGATCTTTGTAAGCATCCCCGGCAAAAAGCACACAGTCTACTTTTTCCTCGATCGCTGTATTGACAATC
>JAZFRV010000043.1:0-2837 GCA_036445875.1 Anaerolineales bacterium | reverse complement strand
GCACCATGGATTCGATAGGATATGGATATTAAACCAAATACTGATCTGAATCGCTGGCTGGTCGGTTCCCTGTTGATTGTTGTCCTGATCTTGGGAGGATATTTACGGTTTGTGGGCCTGGATTGGGATGCGGAACAGCATCTACATCCTGATGAAAGGTTCTTAACCATGGTGGAAACCAGCTTGCTTCCAGTACCGAATATCAGTGAATATTTCGATACCTCAATTTCCACATTAAATCCCAACAATCAAGGGCATAATTTTTATGTCTACGGTACTTTACCAATCTTTATGGTCAGGTATTTGGCTGAATGGACGGGATTTACCGGGTATGGAAGCATTTATCTGATTGGACGTTCCTTATCCGCGGTGATGGATCTGCTCTCGGTTGTCCTGGTCTTTTTTATCGGTAATAGACTTTACAATCAAAAAGTTGGTCTGATTGGAGCAGCTTTTTCAGCATTTGCAGTACTTCAGATACAACAGTCTCATTTCTTTACTGTTGATACCTTTACTACTTTTTTCACACTGCTGGCTGTTTATTTTGCAGTGGAAGTGATCACTGTAAAAGATGAAAAAGTGAACTTGGCCTCCTTTTTGTTATTTGGCGTCGCATTGGGGATGGCGACAGCTTCAAAAGTTAATGCTGCACCAGTAGCGCTCACACTTCCATTGGCGGGGTTTATCTATTGGATTAATTTACCAGAAGATAAAAAGGAACCACAAGCTCCGAAGATATTTTTATACCTTGTCATAGCCGCCTTAGTAAGTCTGATTTCCTTCCGGATATTTCAACCATACGCTTTTGAAGGCCCTGGGTTCTTTAATTTCTCAATTAATGAAAATTGGGTATCTGGATTAAAATCACTCAGCGCTCAAACTTCGGGCGACGTGGATTTTCCACCAGCGCTCCAGTGGGCTAGAAGACCGATCTGGTTTTCCTTAAAGAATATGATCTTGTGGGGCTTGGGATTGCCTTTTGGGATCCTGGCCTGGTCCGGATTTATTTATATGGGATGGAAAATAATTTCTGGTAAATCCTGGAAACCACACCTGGTGATCTGGGCCTGGACCGGTCTCTATTTTGTGTGGCAGACCTTCCAGTGGAACAGCACCTTGCGCTACCAGTTGCCTATTTATCCACTCATGGCTATCTTTGCTGGTTGGATTTTGGTGGATCTGTGGGAAAAACTAACAGACGGATCAATTCAATTGCTGAAATGGAAGGTGTCTTCCCTTGTTTTACGTTCCCTGCTCGCAGCAGGTGGAGTTTTTATTCTTCTTAGTACTGCTGGCTGGGCTTATTCTTTCTCCCGCATCTATACTACACCGCATCCCCGGGTCGCTGCCACAAGATGGATTTTCCAGAATATAGCCGGTCCTGCTACATTGATAATTGACACGGAAGATGGCCAAAAACAACAGCTGCTTCCCTATCCTAGTGGAATGATTATTCAAGGAGCATCCAGCTGGTTGACAACTTTTGAGGCGAAAGAAGATGGGATTTTAACGGCTGTTTATTTTCCAAATATTATTAATGAGAATCCGTCAGTTAACCCCCTATTGCTAGAAATCACCCTGAACGACCAGATGGGCGAAGCGCTAAGTAGTGAAACAAGCTCATTTTCCTTCAACCTGAGTAGGGCTGAAGGGGAAATAGATTTCAGTGCTCCTGTAAACATAACAATTGGAGAAGTGTATCAGCTGCAAGTATCCGTGAAAGATCCGGCGGGTGCGATAATTCTCCAGGGAACAGGCATCGCAAATGAAAGCTCATGGGATGATGGGCTGCCGCTGCGCATGGATGGATATGATCCTTATGGGGGTATTTATCAGGGTGGGTTAAATTTTGAGATGTATTGGAATGATAATTCTGAGAAACTGGACCGGTTTATCTCAACTCTGGACCAGGCTGAATACATCCTCATAACTTCTAGCAGGCAGTGGGCTACAACAACCAGAGTACCGGAGCGCTATCCACTTACAACCGAGTATTACCGTCAACTGGTTGGATGCCCTCTCAATCTGAGTATTGAACAATGTTATAACCAGGCGCTCCCCGGTACCTACCATGGCAATCTGGGATTTGATCTTATCCAAACGTTCCAATCAAATCCAAACCTGGGCCCTATTGATATTAACGATCAACCTGCTGAGGAAGCATTTACAGTTTACGATCACCCCAAAGTCTTTATATTTAAAAAGAGTGCCAAATTTGAGATAGCTCAAACGGCTGCAATCTTGAGCGCCGTGGATTTAACCAATGTGATCCACATTACACCCAAACAAGCTGATAGCCATCCGGGCGATTTAATGCTGCCTGCTGATCGGTGGGAGGAACAACAACAAGGCGGGACCTGGAGCGAGATTTTTAATCCAGATGCGCTTCAAAACCGGAGTCAAATCACAGCCGCTATCCTCTGGTATTTGTGTGTGTTTCTCCTGGGATTAATGGTATACCCCTTGATGCGTTTTGTTCTCACCGGATTAAAGGACAACGGATACCCACTGGCTCGGACTTTTGGAATGCTGCTGTTATCGTATTTAGTCTGGCTGGCGGGATCGTCCGGGATCCCAATCCTTCGCGTAACCATTCTGGGAGTTCTCCTGTTTATGGCAGCGGCAGGAGTGATTATTGGATATGTTCAACGGGAATCTCTGCTCCAGGAATGGAAGACCAGGAAAAAGTATTATTTGATCATTGAAGTCTTGGCTATCTCATTATTTGTAATCGCGCTTTTGATCCGGTTTGGAAATCCCGATCTGTGGCATCCCTGGAAAGGGGGAGAAAAGCCAATGGATTTCTCCTATTTTAATGCCGTAATAAAAAGCAACAC
>JAZFRV010000042.1:0-9827 GCA_036445875.1 Anaerolineales bacterium | reverse complement strand
TGCTTGATTTTCATCAATAAGGAGGATGTTTAGATTGGTTTTCATTAGCGCACCTTAAACTCCTTTTGGAAAACCACTTTATTTGGAGCGCATCAAATCTTCGCTTTTCCGCTTGGCAGCCCATTTTTCTTAAAAAGAACTCACTAATATTATTGTATCCTGAATGTTTTCCAAATTACAATCTAATTAAATTACAAATATGTTAGAAACACTTTCTAGTCGCTTTTGGACATTACATATCCTTCCAAATTGTCCGTTGGGTACAATTTCAGGAAAAAATCCTACCTTCAAGAATAGCAGACAGTTGATGCTGGGAGCGGATATACTGCTGCAGGATGAAACCACAAGGTTACCAGGCGATATCCATCCCCCACCACTGACTGGCCGTGGGTATCCGGCCCATCCAATTAGGTTGGTTGATTCGGTCGACTGTACTGTGCATCCGTAGAGTTAGAGGCTCTCCACTATTAATGGTAGGGAATTCCTCCAGATCTGATTCTATAGAGGGTTATGAGAATGGGTATTGAATGTGTCGCATCTATTTAGTTGATTTGAGTTTTTATATGTGATCGTGACTACTATCAATGAACAGGAAATTGGTTCCGATATACTTGAGTGACACGGTTGGATTGAGCATTTTTACCAATGAAGCAGAGGATTTCAAATCCGGTATCCAGCCCCGGCTTGTTTTAGACTTTATTCTGTTTATTAATCACACGTTTTTTCTGGCTTCTACTCCAACTTTCTGTCTGATTCAGTGATTTTGAGAAAAACATCCACCACCCGAGGGTCAAAATGTTTTCCTGACTGTTCTTTGATATGATTCAAAGTCTTTTCCCGGGACCAGGCTTTCCGGTAGGGTCTAACCGAGAGCAGCGCATCCCAGACATCCACAATAGCAAAAATGCGCGCAGTCAGGGGGATTTGCTCTCCTTCTAAACCTTGCGGGTAGCCGCTACCATCCCATTTCTCATGGTGATAGTAAGGGATATCCAATGCTGGTCGCAAATAATCGATCTGGGAAAGCCACTCATAGGCATGGACCGGGTGCTGCTTCATGATCTGCCACTCTTCATCAGTGAGTTTGCCGGGCTTCTGCAAAATGGCATCAGGAATGCCCATCTTACCAATATCATGTAAATGTGCCCCCCGGCGGATGTGTCCCAGCTTTTCCCCACTGATCCCCATCTTCCTCGCCAGACTCATTGTCAATTCAACCACCCGCCGGCTGTGTCCTTCGGTTTCCATATCTTTCAGCTCAAGGGCCTGCGCCCATCCTTCAATGGTGGCGTCATAGGCAAGGGTCAAATCCACATTAGAGCGCTGTAAATCATTAAACAGGGTGATGTTATCGATAGCAATTGCTACTTGACTAGCCAGTAGTCTCAGATAATTCAACCATTCTTGGTTGGGATCGAGGGTAGATCGGTGGAATATCTCCAGTACCCCAACCAGCTTGCCTTTGGCAATTAATGGGACACCATAATAGGATACAAAATTTTCTAAGCTAAATTGGGGAGATTCGGAGAAGTTTCCCTCAGCTTGTCTCAAATCAGGGATGAAAACATTGTCTCTTTTTAAACCAACCTCTCCGGCGTAACCCTCTCCTAATCGCAGGTCTGTATATTGGAGAGAGGCCGTTTGGAAACCAAGACCTTTAGTGAACTGCAATGTCTGGAGATCTGCCTGGTAGCTCAACACTGCTGCAGCGTCTACATCCATATTGGCCAGCAATTGCTCCAGGATGACGTTCAGAGTAACATCTAGATCAAAACTTCCCATGATGGCTTGATCAACTATCCGAAGAGCATCCAGGCGCTTGATGTGCTGCTGGATTTCCGTCGCAGTTCGCACCCGCGCGGTGATGTCTTGTTTAATGGCGACATAGTTGCTAATTTCACCCTCATCAGATAAGAGTGGGGCAATGGTCATCTCCTCGGTGTAGATTTCTCCGTCATTGCGTCTATTTATAATTTCACCATGCCAAATTTCTCCGGTGGAAATCGTCTCCCAAAGGTTTTTATAAAACATTTCGTCGTGTAAACCAGATTTTAGGAAGCCGGGATTTTTCCCCAGGGCTTCTTCAAGAGAATATCCGGTCAAACTGCTGAATGCGGGATTGGCCCACAGGATTTGTCCATCGGCGTCTGTAATGACAATGGCATTGGCGGCCGATTCAAGCGCGTGCCCTTGTAATAAAAGTTGGGATTCCGCCAATTTCCGTTCGGAGATTTCAAATTGAGCTGTTTCGTACAATTGGGCTTTTCTCCAGGCAGCGGACACTTGATGGGCGAAGGTAGCGATGGACAATCTATCATTTTCTATTAGATCGTCCCCATGCACCAAGAGCCCGCCGGTAACCTTATCATCTACGATAAGCGGGGCAATGATCCCTTTGTTCAGCTTCATTATCCGCGTCAGCTGCCCCGAGAATTTCTTGATCGGATCAGGTAAGATCTGCCGTAACACTTCTTCCCCATTATCGACATAAACGGTTTTTCTGTTTGATATCATCTCATTGTATTTATCGACATTTTCGATAGGAAATGAAAAGTTCTCCTGCTTAATATCCACCAGTTTTTCAGCTACCTCGAGCACCTTGCTACTAAAGTTCGTATATTTTGTCATTAACCGCGTCCGGCTTTCATCCATGGTGAGAATAACACAATCATATTCAAGCTCTTTAAATGTTTTTCCAGTTGCGTCGAAGATCTCATTTAGTGTTAATGCCTGTGCCACGGTAAGTGCTGCCTGATTCAGTGCTTTCAACAATTTCTCTGCCCGCACCTGCGCGGTGATATTCTCAACAAGGGCAAATTCAAACAGAGGTTCTCCTT
The DNA here is from genome assembly GCA_036445875.1 of Anaerolineales bacterium. Lineage (GTDB taxonomy): Bacteria > Chloroflexota > Anaerolineae > Anaerolineales > UBA11858 > B10-G9. The sequence goes on along the minus strand of JAZFRV010000042.1, from coordinate 6,990 downwards.
TATAATTCCTGACAAGTTGTGATCTGATCAGTACCTGCAGAACCTTTCCGTTTTTGTGAATAAATCTCTTTTCAAGATCGAAATATTCAATTTCCCCTTCCACCAAGTCCTGATACAATTCCCGATTCTTATCTCTGTCGTCGGGATGAGTTATATGATCAAAATGTTTGGAGAGCAGAGCTTTTTTGGAATGACCCACCAAAAGACACAAGGCAGGATTGACATCTATGAAGTTGCCTTTCAAATCTGTGGCGCTGAAACCGATCGGTGAATTATCAATCATCAATCGTAATTTTTCCTCACTTTCTCTGAGTTGTTCTTCAAACTGCGCAGCCTCAGTGACATCCCTGGCTGTCGCATAAACAATTCCCTCCTTAGCGAATGTTGCCTGCCACTCGAGCATTCGATAAGAACCATCTTTGCTTTTATATCTATTTCTATAATTTACAACCGAGCTACCCTTTAACTGTTCTTCAACCACTTTGTTTGTTTCTTCAACATCATCCGGATGGACAAGTTCACTCCAACCTGAATCAAGAAGCTCCTTTTGATCATGACCCAAGATTTTTTCCCAAGCAGGATTAACTCTGAGAAGTTTACCGTCGGTGGTGAATACACCAACCAGATCCGGAGAGAGGTTAAAGATGTCTTCAAGCTCTGTAACCCTTTCCTGGAGTTGGGCCACTTCCAAAATGAGATCTTTTTTCAACTCGTTTTTCTTGCTCATGCCAATCTCCTCAAGTAGCACATGCATTTATTACGGATATGTGATATGGAGAGCGATCAACAGATTATCTTTCCTCAACCATATGAATATTTTCTATTTCCTAAAATAATTATAATGGAAATTAAAGGACAAATATTCGTAGCGTTGAAAAACATCGGGAAAACATCTTAGTATTTGGATGAAAACAGCCTGTTGTGCGACATGTCAGTGCATGTATATCTCCCCCGGTAACAACTTCCAGGTCCCCGCGCTCCAGGAAGAAAATCGAGTTGCCAACCCATGTAAATATATTATCCGTTTAAGGGTAGTTCTGGTGCTATCTGGTGTGCAAATACGACGCACAAAATAGATTCAATATATTGTGTGAAGGGATTATTCACCTGGTTGTAGACACAATGGAAAAAGGACCCCGGTGGACACTATAGACAACTTCTAAGTTAATTAAAAGTCAATTATTTTAGGTTGGTTACTAGTCTTCCCCCAGGCAAACAACCACGGCGGCGGCCGTATCCCGGGAATGAGTCAGGCTCACAGACCAGGTGGTGTAACCTAAAAATCCGGCGACCTCGGCAGCTCGTCCAGAAAGGCGCAGGGTAGGTTTCCCTGAGGGTTCATTCATTACTTCCATGTCTTTCCACGATACCGGACCGATACCGGTACCCAAAGCTTTGGAGCAAGCCTCTTTGGCTGCAAACCTGGCTGCCAGCTCGGCAGCGATCACCCTGGGTTCCGCATTAGCAATCCTTTTGGAACGCAGCGGAGCCAGTTCGGCGTCTGTAAAGATCCTTTTCAGGAAACGTTCGCCGTGGCGTTCAAGAGCTTTTTGGATGCGGTCAATCTCAATCAGGTCAATTCCGGATGACAGATTCATAGTTACGGTCCCGCGGTTGAGATGGCTAACTTGTCAGGGTCCAGGTACATTTGGGCGGCTTCCAGGATTTTTTCCTGAGTTACACCGGAAACCATTTTTTCGTAGTGTTGAAAATAATCCAATCCTAGTTGATGGCGTTCGATCGTTAATAACGCGTTCGCCACTCCACCATTGGATTCCAGAGAGAGGGGCAGTTTGCCGATATAGCTGGATTGAACATCCGCTAATTCTTCCTCAGAGACAGGATCCGTTACAAACCGTTTGATCTCTTCAGTGATTAACCCCAGGGCTTGATCCACGTTTTTGGGATCTACTCCGGCGGAGACTGTCCAGGGACCGGGACCAATGCTGCTGCTGAGAGAGCTGTATGCGTAATATGCCAATCCGGCTTTGGTCCGAACAGATTTTCCGATCCGTCCCATCATGCCAAATTGTCCCAGGATGCTGTTGCCGATCAAGGCTGGATAAAACTCATCGTTTTTCCGGGGAGGACCAACCACACCAAGAATGATGTCGGTTTGGCTTTTCTCTTCGATTGTATGGTGTTTGCGAATAGATTTTAGTAATGAGTCTGTGCCCGGAACCTGGATAACTTCAGGCTGGGCGGAATTGGTCCAACTAGCGAATTTTTCTTTGATTAACTGTAGTACTTGGTCGGATTCTATTGCGCCTACAACTGAGATCACCATTTCCTGGGGACCAAAATTTACCAGGTGAAAATTTACCAGGTCTTCAACTTTAATAGCAGTGATGGTTTCGATAAAACCATCGCTAGGATTTTTATATGGGTGCCCGGCGTAGGCAATTTCGTCGAAACCCATTGAAGCCATTTCATGTGTATCCTGTGCTCGTAAATTTAGGCCTGTCAATAGTTGGGATCGAACTCGTTCTATATGGGATTGGGGAAACACTGGCTCCTGTAATACATCGGCCAGGATCTCTAACATGGCTGGCAGGTCATCAGCCAGAGATTTTCCACCGAACCCGGCTGTGTGCACCCCGCAGTTGATTCCAAGGCTGGCACCCATCGATTCGAGTTGTTCGTAAATATCCTGAAACCCCAGCTTTTTTGTACCCCTCATTAAGGTTGAAGCCGTAAAATCTGCCAACCCAAGTTTTTCCAGCGGGTCGTACATGCTGCCAGCTTGCAGATAACCCGCGATAGATACTGAGAGAGTGTTGGAATTTGGGCGGACAAGCAACGTGATCCCGTTATCCAATTGAGTTCGGATGATATCGTGTGGACCGGGCAGAGAATTGGGGTTGAGGGAGGTGGCATTATCAATAGTCATTGGTTGTTATTCCCCTTGTTTTTTGGGTAGTAAAATCCCACCAACCTGTTTTGCGGAATAAGGTAGTTTTGGGCAACTCGCTGGACATCTTCCGGCGTGACTTTTTCCAGGTTTTCCAGATAGCCTGTCACCCATTCATAGCTGGCAAACATTTCTGAAAATCCCAGCCAAAACGCCTGATTGGTGATGCTTTCACCGCCGTAGGCAAATAATGCCCGGGTTTGTTTTGCTGCCCGGAGGATCTCTTCCTGGAGAGGAGGTATATCTTGCAGGCGTTGAATTTCTTGATCAAGGACCTTAATGGCTGCCTCGGGGGTGGATGATGGATGGATGATGAAATTAAGACTGTATAAATAGGGATCTATCGTGGCTGGCAATCCACCATGAACATCTACTACAACTTCCTCTTTTTCAACCATCTTGTTATACAGCCGGGAGGTTTTGTTTGAGACGCCTCCCCCGCCGAACATATTTAACCCCTGGGGACCGGATAGGATGCTGTCCAGGATTAATAGAGGAAAAAAATCCGGATCGCTGGCTGGAGGTGTGTGGTAAACAACATCGCCGAGAATGGTCTCTCCCGGACCTTCAACTTCTAACCGGTGTTCTCCCCGCTGGGGCGGTTCAGCCCTATTGACTCGGGGGGGGGCTGAATTTGCAGGGACATGATCATAGAGATCTTGAATTCGTTTCAGCATTTGGTCTTTATCAAAATCTCCCGCTATAGCGAGTACGGCATTGTTTGGCGTGTAATAAGTCTGGTAGTGTTGATAGAGATCATCTCGCTGGATAGACTTTAAATCTGCCAGGTCGCCAATGATTTCATGATGATAGGAATGGACTCGGAAAGCGGCACCCTGGATAGCCTCCCGGAGCCGGAAACCGGGATTGTTTTCTCTTCCCTGCCGTTCGGACATTACCACGGTGCGTTCTGATTCCACTTCCTCCAGATCATAAGTGCTGTTCAGCATCCGATCAGCTTCCAACTCCAGGGCCAAGTCTATTTTATCGGAAGGCATGGTTTCGAAATAAGTAGTCCAATCCAGGTAGGTGAACGCATTCCATACCCCACCAGTTCGGGAGATTGCTTTTTCAAGCTCATTGGCGGGAAAACGCTCAGTTCCCTTAAATTGCAGGTGCTCCACCCAATGGGAAATCCCGGTTTTCCCGGGTATTTCGTCCCTGGATCCAACCTGATACCAGCTCCAGCTGCTGATCAGGGGAGCTGTGTGGATTTCCTTAAGTTTAATTTTTAAGCCATTGGACAGAGTAATTGTTGGTATGTTCTCTAACATATTCATAAGTTGATCTGGTGTTATTGGGTGAGAGAGGCGATCAATAGATCGAGGGCCAATTCAAAATCCAGCTGACCTGTTTTCATCGCTTGATCTACCTCTGATAATTGGTGAAAGATTGTTTTTAATCTAGGCAAAGTGAACTGACTTACTTTGGGAATGATCTTTTTAATCGGGTAAGGATGGACACCCATCTTTTTTGCGATGGCGTTATGATCCTGGCCTGGATCTTCGTCCAGCAGCTCTCGGACCTGGATCATGAGTCGGAATTGACGGATGATCATGCCAAATAGTGAAAGCGGCTCACTTCCTTCTAGAAGCCGCCGCAGCATAAACATGGCTGTTTTACCGTCACCGTTTCCAATTGCATCAACCATCTCAAAAATATCTCCCTGGCGCACATCGGCTGTCAGGCTCTGCACGTCAGCTTCAGAGACTGGCCGGGAAAAATCCACATAGGTAAGCAACTTTTCAATTTCCTTATTCGCCAGGCGAGGATCTTCAGCAATATAACTTGCCAAAAGCTGGGCTGCTTGATTGTGAAATTTACCCCCCATTTCTTCAGCCTGATCTTGGATCCAGCGGGTCATCGCGCCGCCGGTTGGCAGTGAAAATGCCCGCCCCCAACCCAGATCTTTATGCTTCTGAACCCACTGGATCAGCCACTGACCACTTTTTGGTATTACACTCTCAATCAGGATCAATGCTGTTGTTGGTGGAATGGATTCAAGTAGTTCGACGAATTTCGCCTGGTTGGCTTTGCTTTTAGCCAGCACAAGAGGATTAGTTACTACCACCATCCTGCGCTTGGAGAGAAACGGCATAGAAAGGGCTTCGGTTTTTATTCCGTCAAGCTTGGATGAATTTCCATCCAGGGTAGTGATATCCATGGCTGCTTCGGAGGAATCGCCCATTTTGGGTTTGAGCTGCTCCTCCAGGAAGCTGCGGATGGCAAACTCATCATTGCCATGCAAGAGGTAAATGGTGGGTGAAGAGCTGGTCATAATTAATCCTGGGTCTTAACCCTGTGGGCAGAAATGCCGTTTAAGCTTTGTTTGGTGATGGATATGATCTTCAAGGCGCCCGGGGTTCCGCTGGTTGTCAGGTTCTTTTGAATGATTGGTCCCAATGGGCGGGAAACAATCAATGCCAGGACACTCAGCGCTGTGATAACTGGGATTCGCTCAAATTTATCGCGAGGGCGTTTTCCGACACCGATCAGACCCGCAGCTCCTGCCAGTCCGGAAGCAAACCCGGAGACCAGTAGATTAGTTCCGCAGTTCTGATGAATTGCCAGGCTGCTCTGCCCGGATCTCAATTTATCCAGGGCATCCGTTATTGTTTGGTTTAGCTCATCGGTAGGGATCTCACCCAGAATCCAGAATCCACCTGTGTCCGAATGTCCGGCAAAGGGCTTTCTGGGATGAGTTTTTACCAGTAAATTCAGCGTGGCATGTTCCAACCCGTGATTACGCCGTGTGCGTGAAATGAAAGAGCTCATATTATTAAGTTGACAGTGGGCAGTCTAAAATTGATCTTGTTTTCTGAGCCACCGCCAGAAAATTAGTTAATTTCTGATTCAAATTGGGAAGAAAATGTTGGTAATTATCCCGTATAAGGTATCAAACCTATAGGATTTCTATTTTACTAGAGAACAGTGATAAATACTACCGGGGGTGATAGTTATAATATGATTCTGACAAAAAACTCTATCTGTACTGTTTATCTACCGTGCTATAATTGCCTAGCTTGATAGACCTGCAGGAGAATTGAAACCAGGCTTATGAAAACATTAATTACAGGAGTGGCTGGATTTATTGGATCAGCCCTCGCTCAAAAACTAATTGAAGGTGGACATGAAGTCCTGGGATTGGATGATCTCTCTACCGGGAAGGAAGAAGCGATTCCTCCCCGGGTAAAATTTGAGTTGGGAGATATGCTCGACCGGCCAAAATTATGGACTCTACTCCAGGGTGTGGAATGTGTTTTTCATATAGCAGCCCGGGTTGCTGTCCAGGAATCAATACTTTATCCCAGAGAATATAACACCACCAACGTAGGGGGAACAGTGAGTGTAATGGAAGCCATGCGTGATGTGGGTGTTAAGCGGGTGGTATTCACATCCTCTGGTGCGATTTATGGCGCTCAAGTGGCACAACCCCTGCACGAAGAAATGCGCCCTGCTCCAGATTCACCCTATGCCGTTTCAAAACTATCAGCGGAATATTATATAAAAACGATTGGAAAATTGTGGGGGATTGAAACCGTCACCTTGAGGATTTTTAATGCCTACGGGCCTGGCCAGCATACCCCGGCAGATCATCCACCCGTGATAGCTAATTTCCTTAAACAGGCAGTCCGGGAAGGCACATTGGTAATTCATAACAGCGGAACTCAAACCCGGGATTTTGTTTACCTGGATGATGTGGTGGAAGCCCTGATTAAGGCCAGCAGCGCTTCGGATGTTGATGGCATGACCATAAATGTCGGCAGCGGCAAAGAAGTCAGCATTGTTGATTTGGTCCAAGAGGTGATTGATCTCACCGGTGTAAAAACCGAGTCGATCTATAATCACACAGCCAAAGGTGGTGTGAACAGAATGAGGGCGGATATTTCCCGGGCAGCAGACCTGCTGGGATATCGCCCCAAATATTCCGTTTCTAATGGTTTAAAGTTGACTCTTGAACAGGATCCACGATATCAAGTATCGAGTTGATTAACCCTGGACAAGACAACGGTTTTAAATGCCACCTCAAATGCCAAATACACTCAAGATAATAAAGGCATTTCTTTTATCTCCTCTTT
>JAZFRV010000041.1:0-2161 GCA_036445875.1 Anaerolineales bacterium | reverse complement strand
CTACTCGATCCTTAAGTACAGTTGTGGCCCTTCCGTCTGCAGTTAAGCCAGCACCGAACACAATTGCCGCCTTAATTTTGGGAACTGATTCTTCTGTATAGATCCTGTTGGATGCATAGCGGAGCATGACAAGGCTAGGTGCTCCGATCGAGAGAATTAAGGCCAGCAATATGAATTGAATCATTTTTCTTCTTTTCTTAAACACGAGCGCATTGTACCATGTCTGATGGGGAAACCGGTAGGAAGCCCTATTCGGAAAGGTTTTGGTAATTGATTGAAGTAATATGTCGTTTAATGGTGACTCAAGATGTAATTAGATAAGCACCTTAATCCTGGTAGCTCCGGATAGTTTCCTGGTAAACCAGGGTAATTGGTATTCCCTTTTTGATTGCCAATTTTCGGCAATCTTCATATTCCGGTGAGATTTTTATATGATCAGGACTTAATTCAGCAATTTTTACCCGGACTTTTCCATAGGGAGTTTCAATTTCCCGAATGGTTCGAGGTAGGGCATACCGTTCAATAAAATATTGTTTTATACCCAAGGTTGTGGTTTCCCGAAATAAAATAAGTCTCATCGCATCAACATCAACTGGTTCACAAAGCACCTGGATTTGAGTTCCAGGTCGATTCTTTTTCATGTGGATAGGCGTTAACGTAACATCTAATGCGCCGCCTTCAAATAGGGATTCAATAACGTAAGGATAGATTTCCGGGGTAAGGTCATCTAGATTGGTTTCCAGGATTGCCAGGTGGTTGATTGTTGTTTTGCCAGATTGTGAAATCTCTCCGATCAAGACCCGCAGTAGATTGGGGATTGGCAGATCTCTTCCCCCTGCACCGTAGCCAACATTTTCCAGGATCATGGGAGGAGTAGGCCCAAAATCATCCACTAATTCAGCCAGCAGGGCTGCACCGGTGGGAGTGACAAGTTCCGATTCAATATCCTTTCCGTATACAGGAATTTCTTTCAGTAGAGCAATAGTTGCAGGAGAGGGGAGTGGAATTTGGCCATGGGCGCCCTCAATAAATCCTTTTCCCAATGGAACCGGTGATGCGTAAACCGAAGATATACCTAAATAATCAACTGCCAATAGTGTTCCAACCACGTCGATTATTGTATCTGTACCACCTAGTTCATGCAGGTGGACCTGCTCAATTGGTTTATTGTGGATAGCAGCTTCTGTCTCAGCAATCCTCTCAAAGATTAATAACGCCCTTGTTTGAATTGATTTTGACAGGGAGCTATTATGTATGATGGCTTTAATCTCATCCAAGTGCCTCTCGGGAGGTTGTTCTTTGACCTGGATATTTACTTTTGTGGCAGAGAATCCGTTCTTATTAACTTTCTCTGCTTGAATTGTGAACTCGGTAAGGTTTAGGTCTTCAAGCATATTTTTGAGAGTATCGATCGATAAGCCAGAATCTATCAAGGCTCCTAAAATCATATCCCCGCTTGCCCCCCCAATCAGATCAAAATAAAGAGTTTTCATCCTTGAATTCTCCTTAATATCAGGTGAGCATAAACTGCAGCGCCAAAGCCATTATCAATATTAACTACTGCAATACCAGGAGCACATGCGTTTAACATTGCGAGTAAGGCAGATATTCCCTGAAAGCTTGCACCGTAGCCGACGCTGGTTGGGACCCCAACTACTGGACAAGATACAAGGCCGCCAACCACACTAGTTAAGGCGCCTTCCATGCCAGCTACACTGATGATTACATCGGCTTCTGCAAGCAGGGCATGCTGGTCAAGCAAACGATGAACTCCGGCCACGCCAATATCGTAAGCGCGGATGACACGATTACCAAGGAATTCGAGGGTTTGGGCAGCTTCTTCCGATACTGGTTGATCTGAAGTTCCCCCGGAAATCACCATGGCATAAGGGACGTCATCAGCGAGTGGAGGGAAATCACCGCGGGATAATTTCAGCAATCTTGATATCGGATCAAAACTGGCATCCGGCAGTTTTTCCTTTACGAAGCTGGCAATCTCGGGAGTTGCCCTTGTTCCCAGGACCCGATCATGATGATCCCAGAGCCGTTCCATAATGGCTGCGACTTGATCTGGAGTCTTATTCTGGCAAAATACCACTTCAGGCAATCCCTGGCGCAGATCACGGTGCAAATCAAGTCGGGCGTACTCTAAATTTTCAAA
>JAZFRV010000040.1:0-6189 GCA_036445875.1 Anaerolineales bacterium | reverse complement strand
ATATAGAAATTATTACTGGATCGGAAGTTGTTGATGTGACTGGACAGGCGGGGAATTTCACTGCCCGGATTCACTCTGAGCCTCGCTATATCGATCTGGATGATTGTGTTGCTTGTAATGATTGTGTAGATGTTTGCCCGGTGATTGTTCCTGATTTGTTTAATGAAAATCTAGTCGAGAGACACGCTGCATTTAAGCAATATCCCCAAGCCGTTCCCAATGCCTACGCAATCACAAAAGCAGGTATTGCTCCCTGCAGGGATGCCTGCCCTGCCGGTCAGAGAGCTCAGGGTTATATTGCCCTCGTTCGCGATGGACGTTGGGAAGACGCCTATCGAGTAATTAAAATGGATAATCCCTTCCCGGGAATTTGCGGACGAATATGCAATCATCGATGTGAAACTGTCTGTAACCGGGATAAATTTGACGAACCCATTAATATTCGAGCTCTAAAAAGATTTATCACCGATAAAATATATGATCAGCCTCGACCAGAAATTGAACCAGCAGAGATACTTTACCCCGATCAACCCGTAGCAATTATAGGTGCTGGTCCCTGTGGGTTAACTGCTGCACAGGATCTGGTCAATAACGGTTACCCAGTAACCATATTTGAAGCTATGCCGGTGGCAGGAGGGATGCTCAGGCTTGGTGTACCGGAATTCCGCTTACCCACCGAGATTATTGAACGCGAAGTTCAAGACATTGTTGACCTAGGTGTTGACTTAAAACTAAATCACCGAGTTAATGATCTGGATGAATTATTTGAGAAAGGATTTAATGCAGTATTAATTTCTGTCGGTGCACATGAGGGAATCCGTCTCCCCATCCCTGGCTCAAATTTCGAGGGCGTGATTATCAATACCAGGTTTTTACGGGATGTTCGCCTGGGGAAATACCAGGCTGGAAAAGACACTGATGCTCCACCCCTGGGTGAAAGAATCCTTGTTCTGGGCGGCGGCAATGTAGCCATTGATTGTGCCCGCACAGCAATCCGCCTGGGAAAGGAAGTACATTTGGCCTGCCTGGAAAGCAGATCCGAGATGCCCGCCCATGATTGGGAAATTGAAGCTGCCAAGCAGGAAGGAGTCCATATCTACCCTGGCCGATCATTTGAGCGTATCCTCGGCACAGATCAGGGGCATGTCAGCGGTATGGAACTTATGAAAGTGGCCAGTTTTAGTTTTGACGACAGCGGTGGGCTTCATGTAGAAAAGGAACCGGACTCCAACCACGAAATTGTTTGCGATACCGTTATATTCTCTGTCGGCCAGCGAGCTGGCTTAGCTTTCATTCCTGATGATGCCGGTATCGGTATCACTAAAAATCAAACTATCGCCATCAATCCAAACACTTTAGCAGCCACCCGTGAAGGTGTTTTCGCAGCCGGTGACAGTGTCTCCGGAACCGCCTTCGTAATTGAATCAGTGGATAGCGGGCATAAAGTTGCCGGCTCAATTATGCGTTTTCTCCAGGGAGAAGACCTTGAACTTCCTCCCGGACCCAACCTGCCGGTTGTAGAACTCTCAGAAACAGAACTAGATGAAAGATACAAGAGAGGTGAAATCACTCATCAACCCCGGGTGTCCTTACCCGAGTTGAGCATTGATGAACGCATCTCATGTTTTGCAGAAGTTGAAGTAGGTTACGATGAAGAAAGCGCCAAGGCTGAAGCTGCCCGCTGCCTGGCTTGCGGAATCTGCTCCGAATGCATGTCCTGCGTATTCGCCTGTGGGAAAGATGCCATTCATCATGACATGGTCGCTTCCGAACGGACCCTGGATATAGGAGCCATCATTCTCGCTCCTGGTTTCCAAACTTATCAGGCGGAACTTTCTGAAGAATATGGTTTTGGACGATTTCCAAATGTTGTCACATCACTCCAATACGAACGTATGCTTTCAGCTAGTGGCCCTACCGAAGGGCATGTGAGACGCCCATCTGATCAAACCAGCCCCAAACGAATCGCATTCCTGCAATGTATTGGCAGCCGGGACCAGGATCATGATTACTGTTCAGCAGTCTGCTGCATGTATGCGGCCAAAGAAGCCATCATGACCATAGAACATGCCCGGGCAGAATCCCGTTCAGATCCAGATGCTGGTGATGTTCACTGCCAGGTATTCTTTATTGACTCACGCGCCTATAGTAAAGGGTACGAAGAATACTACAATCGGGCTGAGAAGAAATATGGTGTTGTTTATACCCGCTGCCGGATCAGTGAAGTGAATCAGAACCCGGATAACAACAACCTGATCCTTCGCTACAGCTCCCCCTACGAAAATAATGCGGAACCGATTGAAGAAGAATTTGATCTGGTTGTATTATCGGTCGGAATGGAAATATCCGATTCAGTTCAGGATCTTGGTCGCCAGTTGGGAATTGAGTTGGATGAATATGGTTTCTGTCATACTACTCTATTTGATCCCCTGCAAACTTCCCGGGAGGGACTATATGTTGCAGGCCCCTTCAAGGAGCCGAAAGACATTCCCGAATCTGTCGTGGAAGCCAGCGGAGCAGCGGCAAAAGCTGCCCAGCTTCTGTCCCCGGCCAGACACTCGCTCGCAACAAAAAGAGAGTATCCTTCAGAAAGATCTGTATCTGAAGAAGATCTCCGGATCGGTGTATTTGTCTGCCACTGTGGAAGTAATATCGGGGGTTACCTGGATGTGCCGGATGTCGCGGCATATGCTAATTCATTGCCTAACGTTATCTATGCAGAAGACAATCTCTATACTTGCTCACAAGATACAGTTGCCCATATCATTGAAACTACCAAAGAACTTGGATTAAACCGGGTAGTAGTTTCCTCTTGCACTCCAATCACCCACGAACCCCTTTTCCAGGACGCTATCCGGCAAGCTGGATTAAATCCTCACCTCTTTGAAATGGCGAATATTAGAAATCAATGCTCCTGGGTACATTCTGGCGATTGGGATGGCGCAACCATTAAAGCCAAAACCCTCACCCGTATGGCAGTTGCCCGGGCTGGAAAACTTAATCCATTGGAAATAACGAAAGTTCCTGTTATCACTGAAGCTTTAATTATTGGTGGTGGGGCTGCTGGCATAAATGCAGCCCTGAATCTCGCTGACCAGGGATTTCCAGTTCATCTAGTGGAACGGAAAGAGAATCTCGGGGGAAATCTTAATCACCTAAGTTACTTTACCTCCGGTAATGGGTCAAAAACCGATACTCATCCCCAGGATTACTTGGGTGATATAACGGACAGGGTAAATTCTCACCCCCTGATTACAACCTACCTGAATACAAGTCTTCTTGAAACTGAAGGCTTTAAGGGTAATTTCACTTCAAAACTGAAAAAAGGCACTGAAATCCTTTCCATCCCCCATGGAGTGGTCATCGTCGCTACGGGTGGGGTTGAGTACAAGGGCAGCGAATATCAGTATGGAAAATCAACCAGAATTAAAACCCAACTTGAATTCGAAGATCTCATATCAAGATATATACCTGGCGGAAAAGGCAAGAATGGAAAATCGCCCCCAGAAGATCTTCCCAATCGGGTGACAATGATTCAGTGTGTCGGTCCCTCCGAGCAATACTGCAGCCGAATTTGCTGTACCACTGCTTTAAAGAATGCCCTAAAATTGAAAGAATTAAAACCGGAATCTGAAATAACAATAATTTATCGTGATATCCGTACCTACGGATTTAAAGAACGGCTTTACACCGAAGCCCGTGAGGCGGGTGTGCGTTTTATTCACTTTGAGTTTGAAAAGAAACCCACGGTAACAATTTCCGAAAATATCGAGCAGGCCAATCAAGGACTCACACCTCCGGTTGTTATCCGGGTTTGGGAACCAATCCTTCAAAGAGAAGTTGAACTTCCCTCAGATTGTCTGGTATTGTCCACCCCCATTGTGCCGGATCCAGGAACCCAGGAGCTTGCCAATCTATTAAAATGCTCAACAGACATGGATGGATTCTTCATGGAAGCGCATGTCAAACTGCGCCCAGTAGATTTTTCGGCAGATGGAATTTTTATGGCTGGACTAGCCCACTATCCGAAATTCCTCGACGAATCCATAGCCCAGGCCCAGGCAGCCGCTTCCAGGGCTGCAAGAGTGCTCTCCCAGGAAAGTATACTTACCAATGCTAAAGTTGCTCAAGTTGATCCTGCAAAATGCGTAGGGTGCCTGACATGTGTCCGGATCTGCCCCTATAACGTTCCAAAAATATCCTATGATTTAACTGGGGTCGGAGGTATCATCGGAGCGGCGGTTATTGAAGCGGCGATTTGCCATGGCTGCGGCTCCTGCGCTTCAGAATGTCCTGCCCAGGCGATTCAAATCAAGCACAGTACTGACAACCAGACCCTTGAGAAAATTAACGGACTTCTCCTTGAATTAGAACAGCAATAAGTGGATATAATTATGGAAGAGAAATTCACACCCGAGATCATCGCTTTTTGCTGCCACTACTGTGCTTATGCTGCAGCTGACCTGGCTGGTTCGATGCGCCTAAATTATCCGGCATCCATTAAAGTGATTGAAATGCCCTGCACAGGAAAAGTAGATCCAATTTACATTCTGAAGGCTCTCGAAGATGGCGCTGATGGTGTCATGGTGGCGGGTTGACTACCCGGCGACTGCCATTACCTGGAAGGTAATTTTCAAGCTCGAAGACGTATTGAATATTTACGAGAATTAGTTGAGAAAATCGGATTAGAAGGCCAACGGATCCAAATGATCAATGTTTCGGCTGCTATGGGTGGACAATTCGCCCGGTCTGCTTCAGATATGACCGAAGAAATCAGGCGATTGGGACCAAACCCACTAAAAATCCAAACCCTGATCTAGGGGAAATGGAGCTCCCCAACTATTAGTGGCCAGACATATTTAGAGGAGAATTGTATGATTACCGGCGAACAAAAACCCTTGGAGGAAATTCAAGTATTACTTGGAGATGCCAAAAAGGTGTTGGTGTTAGGATGCGGGACCTGCGTCACTGTCTGCTTTGCAGGAGGGTCAAGAGAGGCACAAATATTATCTTCCTCCTTAAGGATGTCATCAAAATTGAATGATCATCCCCAGGATGTAACAGACCTAACTGTCCAACGGCAGTGTGAATGGGAATACCTTGACGAGGTCGAACAAGAAATATCCGAAGCCGATATCGTTCTTTCTTTAGCTTGCGGAATCGGTGTTCAAGCGATAGCTGAACATTTCCCAAACACCTGGGTTGTTCCGGGTCTCAATACAACATTTTTGGGCCTCCCCCTGGAACAGGGAGTCTGGGAAGAACGCTGCGCCGCCTGCGGAGACTGCATCCTGGGTTTAACCGGGGGAATATGCCCCATCGCCCGCTGTTCAAAAACATTGTTAAATGGACCGTGCGGTGGATCTGAGGATGGCCACTGCGAAATTGACCCTGAAGTTCCCTGCGCCTGGCAGTTAATATACGACCGGCTGACCAGCATGGGGAAACAAGAGCAATTATTGGAATTACAACCCCCGAAGAACTGGCAAGTTTCCAGAGATGGTGGTCCCAGGAAAATTATACGCGAAGACCTGAGATTAATCTCAGATGAAGCCTGAGTTGAGGAGAATTTATTAATGAGCAGTAATAATAACGGATACCTGGTAGGTTCTAATTTGGAAAAAGTTCTCCGCGCAGGTCATTTTGCTGTGACCGGAGAACTTGGACCCCCTCAGAGCGCAGATCCCGCAGTCATCAAGGAAAAAGCAGCCCTGTTAAAAGGATTGGTTGATGCTGTAAACATCACCGATAACCAAACTGCTATTGTCCGGATGTCCAGCATAGGAGCTGGCAGGTTGGTTCTCCAAGAAGGTTTAGAGCCTGTCATTCAAATGACCTGCAGGGACCGCAACCGCCTGGCTATTCAAGCTGATTTACTGGGAGCACATGCCCTTGGTATGCGCAATCTGCTCTGCCTGACTGGCGATCATCAAATATTTGGCAATCATCCCACTGCAAAAAATGTCTACGATATGGATTCTCTACAAATGGTTCATATGTTAACTGAAATGAGGGATAAAGGAATTTTTCAGTGCGGAGATGAATTAACAGGAACAACAGCTGGCTTCCTGCTAGGTGCTGCAGCAGCTCCCTTTGCCGATCCGGTTGAATTCAGGCCCCTGCGCCTGGCGAAAAAAATCAGAGCCGGTGCTAATTTCATTCAAACCCAGCTGGTGTCTGACGTCAAAG
>JAZFRV010000039.1:0-2326 GCA_036445875.1 Anaerolineales bacterium | reverse complement strand
TGAGATTATCACGCAGTTCCAACACTGCCCGTACTTATACCAATGCTATGCAATCATTTTTAACTTCCTGGATTGGAAAAGGTGGTGATCCGGCGGAAACCGATGTAGCAACTCTCACAGAAGACTTTATAGCTGATTTTGCGGCAGATTTAAAATCCTACTCACCCAATACCGAACAGCTTTATCTGTCAGCTGCTGCGGGATTCTTTGAATATTTAGCTGCCGGGAAGTTAGCTGATATTAATCTCCCCCAGATGAGGATGTTAATTAAAAGGAGATCTCGCCGGGTTGGACAGCGTTTACCCCAATTCCCAAAAGCCGATATTCAACATGTATTAAACTATGCGCAATCACTCTCAAAAACTCCCTCTGAAAATAAAAGACACAGATTACAGTTGTTGAGAGATAGAGCTTTTATCCTTACCTTGGCAGATACTGGCCTGCGTGTCCAGGAAGCTTGCAATCTAAGGCGTGGTGATGTGGATTGGCAGGAAGGCAAAGCTGTTATCATCGGGAAAGGTAATCAAGAGGCAATTGTGAGGTTTTCCTCTAGAGCAATCAGTGCCCTTCGGGATTACCTAAACACCAGAGCTGAAATTGATGGTGCCTTCGGTAGAGCGCTGACTTCCCTGCCGATATTTGCCCGTCATGATTTGGGCGCTGGGAAACGGGTAGAACCGGTTAGTACCACAACCGGTAGGAATATCATCAATCAACGGGTCCGTGAGGCTCTGGGTGAAGAAGCGGCAGGGACTATTACCCCCCATTCTTTCCGGCATTATTTTGTAACCGAGGTATTACAGGGATCTGGGGGAAACATTAAATTAGCTCAAAAATTGGCCCGGCATAAAAATATTCAAGTAACCCAGAGATATGCCCATTTAAGTGATGATGAACTTGATAAGGGATATTACGAAATTTTTGAAGAATAAGGAGCTTTGAGATTATGAAATATCGGCAATTCGGAAGTCTAGATTGGAAAGTTTCTGCCCTGGGATTCGGTGCTATGCGGTTCCCGGTAATCGGTGGTGATTCCGGAAAGATCGATGAAAAACCATCCTCAGAAATGCTGTATTATGCGATTGATAACGGAGTAAATTATATCGATACTGCCTATCCTTACCATAGTGGGCAGAGTGAGGGTTTTGTAGGGAAAACACTTCAAGGAGTTTACCGGGATAAAGTAAAAATAGCAACCAAACTTCCGTGTTGGGAGGTTGAGAATAAAGATGATTTTGATCGTTTGTTTAACAAACAGCTTGAGCGTTTAAAAACAGACCAGGTGGATTTTTATTTACTTCACGCGTTAAATGAAAAAAGCTGGCTGAAGATGGAGCAGCTTGGAGTGCTTCCATGGGCAGAAAAAGCCCTTGCTGATGGCAAAATCGCTCATCTGGGATTCTCATTTCACGATGAGTTCCCGGTGTTTAAAACTATAATCGATGCTTATGACAGATGGGAGTTTTGCCAGATCCAATACAACTATATGGATATAGATTATCAAGCAGGTAAAAAGGGACTTGATTATGCAGCTGAAAAAGGATTGGCGGTAGTTGTAATGGAACCGATTCGAGGTGGTCGCCTTGTTGATCCTCCTCAACAAATTGAGGAGATTTGGAACCAGGCTAAACGAAAGAGAACCCCCGCCGATTGGTCATTACAATGGTTGTGGAATCAACCTGAGGTCTCTGTGGTCTTGAGTGGAATGAGTGAAATGAAGCATGTTGTTGAAAATGTTGCCAGTGGAAATCAATCAGCCATAAATAATTTTTCGCAAGAGGATAGTGAGCTTGTGGTTCGGGTTCGAGGAGAATACGAAGGTATGGCTTTGATTCAGTGCACAGGGTGTGGATATTGTGTTCCCTGTCCAGAAGGCATTGATATTCCCCGGTTGTTAAATATCTATAATGACAGCATCATGTATGAAAAACATGATTATGCAAAAACCGAATATAATAAGTTTGTACCAGAAAAAAATCGAGCAAACTTATGTGCCTCCTGCCTGGAATGTGAAGAAAAATGCCCCCAGGAAATCCTGGTTAGTGAGTGGATGGTAAAAATTGATCAAATATTCGCAGGAGAAGTAACCTGATACTCACGAGTAGAAAAGGGAATTTCCTATTTAGTCCCCTGCTCTTTCTCGGAATGAAGAGAAAATCAAATAATACTATACGAAATTAAAGGGTAATCGTGATTGTTGCTTCAGATCTGAATGGCACATTAACAACGGGATCTCCTATCCTGGCTGTTGCAAAATGGGCAGAAACCCACCAGTCAGTCCTCCGCCCCAGATTATTTAAATACAGGATTTTATTCTCTTACCTGC
>JAZFRV010000038.1:0-2441 GCA_036445875.1 Anaerolineales bacterium | reverse complement strand
GGATTATTCCTCCTAAAAAAAAATCTTATTTTATAAACTGTTTGATAAATTCACCTAGAAAAAATCCGGGTGTCAAATATCTTGGATGACTTTATTAAAACAAAGAACTCTGATTTTTACCTTACAGGAGCCTTACAGCAGCAGGGCAATAATTACAATATTAAGCTGTTACCGCAACAAAAACATTAAAATTTAGGGGAAATTGGGATGGTTTTCTGCGAGTAAAGGTGTTTTTGGTCTGATTTATTCAACCAGTGCCAAGTGTGGATCGGAATGCTTTTTCATCCGATACATGAGAAATTGCATCGTCCAGGGATATTAACCCTTCCTGGTATACCCGCTGCAGCGCTCTGTCAATGGTCTGCATGCCTTGATCAATACCGGTCTGCATAATGCTGATCATCTGGTGAGTTTTCCCTTCCCTGATTAAATTCCGGATGGCGTTATTGGCTACCATGACTTCTACTGCCGGGATGCGTCCCTGCCCATCAAGCCGGGGAAGTAAACGCTGTGCCAGAATTGCCAGCAATGTCAGGGAAAGCTGCATCCGAATCTGGTTTTGCTGGTAGGGAGGAAATGAGTCTACAATCCGGTCTATGGATTGGGGGGCATTATTGGTATGCAGAGTAGACATCACCAGGTGGCCGGTTTCTGCCGCGGTGATGCAGGCAGCCATGGTTTCCGGATCCCGCATTTCCCCTACCAGGATCACATCCGGATCCTGGCGCATAGCCCGTTTTGCGGCAGCGGCGAAAGATTTTGTGTCAGATCCCAATTCTCTCTGAGTGATAAAACTTTTCTTATCCTGGTAAAGGTATTCAATGGGATCTTCCACCGTGACAATCCTGCGGGCTTCTTGCTGATTCAGATACTCAATCATAGCGGCCAGAGTGGTGGATTTCCCGCTTCCGGTGGGACCAGTTACCAGCACCAATCCCTGTTTTTTTAATGCCAGATCTTTACAGATCTCAGGTAGTCCCAAAACATCAAGGCTCGGTATCTCCTGGGCGACACGCCTGAGTGCCAGGCTGATTTCTCCTTTTTGGGAGCTGGCGTTCACTCGAAAACGGAATCCCTCCGGAGTTTGATATGAAAAATCTAATTCTTTGGTATTGTAGAAATCTTCTTGCTGATGTTTTGAGGTCATTACCTCAAAGGCGGTATTAATATCCTGCAGAGTTAGCGGCTTAAAACCCGCTGCTGGCAGGAGATCTCCATGGATTCTTATGATCGGTTCAGCTTTGGATTTCAGGTGAAGATCAGACGCCCCCATTTCCTCCATGAGTTGAAAAAGATCCAGGATATTCATCAGCCCATTCTCCTTAACCACCAGCTAAGAATTTGATTTCCGTAAAGAATTGTGATGATACCGGCCAATGCCAGGTAGGGGCCAAAGGCTACAGTATCTTTGCGATCTATTTTTTTTAGCGCCAGTAATATTCCTGCTATTAATCCCCCAGATACAAACGCCATGAATATGGTAATGATTATCTCTGGATATCCAATGATAATACCCAGGAAAAGCATTAATTTAACATCGCCCATCCCCATTGAACCAGGGGAGATCACGGCAATTAAAAATAGAACACCGAATCCCAACAACCCGCCTGCTAGATACATCCAGGGGGTGGCGAGATGCATCAAGGGTATCAGCAGCAGCCCAACCCCGATTGCAGGATAGATGAGAATATTGGGTATTTTTTGATGTTCCAGATCAATCAGACCTATCACCAATAAGAGGGATCCGAAGATGCTGGCAATAGCAGTATCCCAACTTTGATCAAATCGAAGCCAGATCAATAAAAACATCACCCCGGTGCCAATTTCTACCAGGAGAACTCGAGCTGGGATCTTTTCCCCACACGATCGGCAGCGGCCGCGGAGGGAGATATAACTTATGATTGGAATGAGTTCAATGATGGATAAACGGTGTTTACAATGAGGGCAATGTGAAGCAGGGGATACAATCGATCTGTTATCAGGCAAACGGTCGATGCACACATTCAAAAAACTGCCAATCACTACCCCTAATAGACTGTATACCCATGCCAAGGCTGTCATTTTGTGTTTTTTAACGCTAAGCCTAGATTCACAGCGTATTTCGCAACCGATAGTTTTGGCGGAATTTCGAAAGGCGGTTTTGGAAGGCTTACAGTATAGGGAGTATTTTCCTGCAGTCTATCTGCAAGGTTTTGGCTTTCATCTAAGCGTGATTCAAGACGGGAATGTTCAAATAAATCCCCGGTTAGATAGACCACAGTCTCTTCAGGTAGGCGGTTGCTTTTATTGCTTTCGTTGTAATATTTAACTGTTCTGGCAAGTTCCTGGCTAAGCAGGTCGACTTTTGCTTCATTCGTCAAATTCCCGGTTTCAAGAGGAATGGTTCTGACCAGGAGGGGGATATGATTCACTACGATAATCACACCCATGCTGAAGCTTTC
>JAZFRV010000037.1:0-5163 GCA_036445875.1 Anaerolineales bacterium | reverse complement strand
GACAATGTGAATATGGAAGTGGAACTGATCGTACCAATCGCATTGGAGCAAGGTGGAAAGTTCGCTATTCGAGAAGGTGGTCTCACGGTTGCATCCGGCGTGGTCACAGAGATTGTAGAGTAGTCCTTTCTAATTTATTGGGACGGTATACTAGTTATGGCAAGAAAAAAAGGAATCAGACCAGTTATTACTATTGCTTGCACTGAGTGCAATGAACGTAATTACACGTCTGAAAAGAATAGAAGAAATGACCCAAACCGGCTCGAGCTGAATAAATTCTGCCCGAGATGCCGGAAACATACACTGCATCGAGAAACGAAGTAAGGTTAAGATGAGGTGATCGCCAGGATAACCATATTCGGCGATCACCCATTACCCATTTTTAGGCCAGTAGCTCAATTTGGCAGAGCACCGGTCTCCAAAACCGGGGGTTGTGGGTTCGATTCCTACCTGGCCTGCCTATTTCATTTGCTTGACGCCGTCTCCTAAGGCGGCGTTTTGACCGTAGAAGGAGTTAGTTATGGCTAAAAAGAAAACCCAATCAGGCGGTATCCGAGGATTTTATCGGGAGACTATCGCAGAACTAAAGAAAGTCTCCTGGCCGACCAGATCGGAAGCGATCAACCTTACCCGGGTAGTTCTCATCGTGATTGTTATCGTGGGAGCTTTCTTGGGAACACTGGATTATCTATTTTCCCAGTTGTTTGGACTAATCCTGGGTGCGTAGAATCCAAATATTTTGCTCCTGGAAGAACGGATTATGGATATAAACGAGAACGAAGAACAAATAGAAGAAGAACTGGAACAGGTACTCCCGGAATTGGAAGATCTTCCTATCATTGAATCCAATGATATCGCAGATACTGACGAGGATATAACCGTCGAAGTTGAGGCGGAAGAACCTTCAGATCCTGATACGGAAGAACCTTCAGAATCTCAGGTAGACGAATCTGCCGAATCTGAGACCGAGGAAACCGAGCAGCTGGAGATGATTGAGCTGGAAGAGCTCCCTCCTGTGGATCCGGAAGATTCTGTCGAAGAAGAAGCTGATGACGCTGTAGAAGAGGAAATACCAGATCCTTCAGAACTTGAAGAAGATCAACCACCTGCAGCTGAAGAAGAACAAATAGAGTTTGTCAGCCCTGAAATGGAAGAGCCTGTGATGGTTGAAGGGGGAGAAGTCGTTGTAGATGAAAAAGAAATTTCATCGGAGATCAGCGCCTTAGCAGAACCTGTCATAGATGATGGTCGAGCCTGGTATGTAGTCCACTGCTACTCGGGCAATGAAGACAAGGTTCGACATAATATCGTGCAGCGAATAGAGTCAATGAGTATGGACGACTTAATCTTTGATGTTGTTGTTCCCACAGAAGATGAAGTAAATATCAAAAATGGGGAACGTCAAACTGTTGAGAAAAAAGTTTTCCCGGGATACATATTGGTAAATATGATCCTGACAGAAGAATCCTGGTATATGGTGCGCAATACCCCTGGTGTGACAGGATTTGTGGGCATGGGAAACGACCCCACAGCACTGCAGCCTGAAGAAGTAGCTCGAATCCTGAAACGGATGGAATCCGATTCTCCCCGCATCAATGTTACCTTCAGACAGGGTGAACGGGTGCGGATTGTGGATGGACCTTTTGAAGATTTTTATGGAAAAGTATCCGAGATAAACATGGATCGGGCAACAGTCCGGATCATGGTCAATTTCTTTGGAAGAGAGACCCCTGTAGAATTAGATTTCCTACAGGTTGAAGAAGCTTAGATTTTTGTGGGAGGACGAATTAATTGTCCGTTGGTACCACGAAGGAGATAATTATGTCAAAGAAAGTTAAAGCAAATGTACGATTACAGATTGAAGCAGGGAAGGCAAATCCTGCCCCTCCGATTGGCCCTGCACTGGCAGCGCATGGGATCAACTTGATGGCCTTTTGTAAAGAATACAACGCCAGGACATCAGATCGGATGGGAGATATTATCCCTGCCGATATCACGATCTTTTCTGATGGTTCTTATAAGTTTGTGCTTCGCACACCCCCGGCAGCGATCTTAATAAAGAAAGCCGCTGGTGTTGAAAAGGGTTCAGCTGAACCCAATACGGAAATTGTGGGTGAAATTACCCGCGGCCAACTCCGCGAAATTGCACAAACCAAAATGAAAGATCTAAACGCTTTGGATATTGAAGGTGCTATGCGCCAGATTGAAGGCACAGCCAAGAATATGGGAATTGAAATAACAGACTAAATTCTCGTGGGAGGATCAAGGTCCGCTTGTACCACAAGGAGTTAAAAATGGCAAAACACGGAAAGAATTATCGAGAAGCATTTGAAAAAGTTGATCGAGATAACAAATATACACCCATGGAAGCTATCGTTCTGGCTAAGGAACTCGCCTATGCCAAATTTGATGAGACTGTAGAGCTTCACGTTCGTTTGGGAGTTGACCCCCGCCACGCGGATCAAATTGTCCGCGACCTGGTAAATCTTCCCCATGGTTTGGGAAAAACCGTCCGGGTCCTGGTCTTTGCCCAGGGTGAGGATGCCGCCGCCGCCCGCGAAGCCGGTGCGGATTATATCGCTGATGGCGATGATTTGGTCAAGAAGATCGAAGGTGGATGGTTTGATTTTGATGTTGTGCTGGCCACCCCAAATATGATGGGAAAAGTTGGGAAACTCGGTCCGGTATTGGGACCAAGGGGCATGATGCCCAATCCCAAAGCTGGTACCATGATACCCGGTGAAGATCTTCCGCGAGTGATCGAAGAATCCAAATCAGGCCGAATTGAGTATAGGGTTGATAAAACATCCAATATCCATACCCCGATTGGGAAAGTATCCTTCACAGCTGAACAATTACATGATAATATGAGTGCGCTCCTGGAGTCGCTGGTATCAAATAGACCAGCATCTACCAAAGGCGTGTATGTTAGGAAAGTTGTCCTAGCAACGAGTATGGGTCCCGGCATCATTATAGATCCGGTACTGGCAGCAGAACTGGAAACTGAGTAAATTACTCGATTTCCATTTACAAAACTAATAACAAAAGCTTGTTTACCAGAGAAAGCTGGTGTTTTCTCCGAAAACTTAATTCCCAGCCCAGGTAGAGAATTCTTTAAAGTTGTTCTAACTTGAAGTCTTTGCCTCAACTGGTGAGGTAAAGACTTTTTTGTTATCTAGATAAGACTAAACCCGTATGAAGGAGGTGAAATACTTTGGCTATTTCAAAGCAGCAAAAAGAAGAACTTGTTGAACAGTACAAACAATGGGTAAAAGAAAGTGATGGGATGATATTAGCCCATTACCATGGTTTGTCTGTCTCGGCTATCAGTAATCTCCGGAGCGATCTTAGAGAAACCGGTGGCGAGTTCCATATTATCAAGAATACGCTGGCTAAACGCGCATTCGAAGAAAGCGGGAGGGAATGGAAAGAGGGTGTTTTCAATGGTCCTACCGCGTTAGGTATTTCTTACGAGAATCCAACCGGACTAGCAAAGGTTATCAAGAACTTTTCAAAAGAGTTCGGGACCGTTGAGATCAAAAGTGGATACTTGGCAGAACGCCTGATGACAGTAGAAGAAATCGTTGCTCTGGCAGAACTGCCTTCAATGGCGGATATGCAGGCAAAACTGTTGAGCACAATCTTGGCTCCCGCGTCTAAGCTTGTCCGGACCCTTGCAGAACCTGGCCGGCAGGTGGCAGCTGTACTCAAATCTTACTCAGAAACTGAGCGAGCAGCTTAGAAAAATAGAAACTAATCAATACCGGTAATATTGCCGATTAAAGGAGAATAAAATGGCTGATATCAAAAAAATTAAAGATCAATTAGGTGAATTAACCGTTCTGGAAGCAGCTGAGTTGGTAACCATGCTGGAAGAAGAATGGGGCGTTTCCGCTGCCGCTCCCATAGCTGTAGCTGCCGTTGCCGCTGGTGGCGATGGTGGGGATGGCGGTGAAGCAAAAACCGAATTTGACGTTATCATCAAGGAAACTGGACCCAAGAAGATTGAAGTTATTAAAGCAATCCGGGCTCTCACAAGCGTGGGTCTGAAAGATGCCAAAGAAATGGCAGAAACAGCAGATTCCAAGATTCTCGAAGCTGTAGGAAAGGAATCAGCGGAAGAGGCCAAGAAACAACTCGAGGAAGCTGGCGCGACTGTCGTCCTCGCATAATTTATCAAATTGGTTCAGAAAGGCTGCCAGATGGTGTCTAACACTAAAAGGCAGCCTTTTCTTTTTAAAAGAAAAGATCCGTATTCCTGATGGATGTACGGATCTTTTAGTTAAAACAGTTTACGGTTAAAAATTTAGTTTTCAAGCTGCAATAATTATTTGCCTTACTTTTGGCTGCTGGCTGCCTGGCAGAGGGAGTATCCTCCACTTTCTAACCATTTCTGCAGCCTGGGGCTGTGCTCTTTTCCCTCCAGGGCGTCATTATAAATCCTTAAGCCCCAATATACATAACGATGGGTTTCGTCAGGCCAGTTTTCCTCTGGATTCTGTGCCCCGTAAATTCCCCCATTGTATCCAGCTAATGCCAGTCGAGCATTCCCTCCGGATTCCAGCGCCTGCCTGAGATAATTCAACCCCCTCCGGGCATTTGTATCGGGATGATAGGAATCCTCTCCTTCCTTAAAGTGGTAGGGCATTACCTGGAACAATCCCATTGCTCCGGCTGAAGATTCCGCCCTGGAATAACCACAGGATTCTATCTGCATCACTGTTGCAACCAGATTCGGGTCCAACTGATATTTCTCACTCCAGAACAAGATCTTGTCTTGCCAGGCTAATACTTCCGGAGAAAATAGCGGCGAAATTTGTTTTGGTGTTATATCATTATTGTCTAAAGGGAGAGAAGCAGTCTCAACCAGTTTAACATTAATCTGGCTGAGAAGGAGCGCCAATCCAATTCCCACCACGATTACTGATACAGGGGGAAGAAGAAAACGCCGCAGGCAGCCGGATGGACGATTTTGGGCTGCCTGCGTGTCAAAGGAGGAGGGAGAAGATAACATTGGTTCTCAATGATGAAAATTAATCTCTTCCCTGAGCTGACAGCGGCTGATAAGAAGGCTCCCGCCCGGGTGATCTGACAGGTGGTTTGGGCGCAGGTCGATTACCGGGCTGGTTTCCACTCCTGGCAGGTTTCCTCTTGCGAACAGAG
>JAZFRV010000036.1:0-4985 GCA_036445875.1 Anaerolineales bacterium | reverse complement strand
ATCAAGTAATACCCCCAGCCATCTCCCCCAAATTACGAGCATCACTAAAAAGGTATATCCCGCTGTTATCAGGGCATAAGGTAAAAACTGGCTCACTCCAATTTCAAGTTTTTCAGACCTTTCTATTCCAACTCTGGTTATGTACCAACCAACCAAAAATCCAAACAGAATACAAAAGATTGGAACCCCCATTCCCATCCCAACGCAGATTGTATCCAATAAAACAAAAATTCCGAAAGCCCACCACTTATTTAACGTAATTAACCATTTCATTGAGAGGACTCCTCCATTGGGAAAAGTTATCCATATAACTCAGTTTCTGCCAATCAATATCAAGCAGCACAGAATCGGAAGATGTTTAATCTTCGGAATTTCTTATCTGTAATCCAGACTTGGAGATCGATACAATAAAACAACAGATTACCAGTACCAGCGTTATTGGACCAAAAAGCCATTTCTCGCCTGTACTAAGAGATGTGAAGTTACCCAGGGTATTCAATCCCAGATAGGCGGTGATCAACCAGGAAAGGATTTTGATGATCAATGAAGGCGGTTTACTTCCAACCAGGTTTGCTTTTCGTGCAATCACATAAGCAAGACCAGCCAGCAGGACCATCGCCCCCAGGCTAGCCAACCTCAATCTGGAAGTTAATTCTGCCTCCCTTCCACCCCAGGCCATAGAAACTGGTAAAATTCCAACAGCCAGCAGCAGCTGGAGAAATATCACTAAACCAAAAAGAACTACGGCGAATCTACCAACTATTTTCACCTTAGAATGTTGTGATAATTCTTTCATTAACTACTCTCCTATGTTTGATAACGGCCAGGATTATATTTTTGAAGCCTTGCTTTTTAAGCTCATGGGGTTGATTACCTATTGTCACCTTCCCACAATCTTATCCTGCCCTCTTTTGCGCCCTGATGGTTAACTCATCATAGTTGAAGGTGAAATTTTCGAAGCTAGCCTCCTTCAGCCAAGCCTGAAGTTCATCTTCCGTGTAAGATTGTCCACTGTCATAGGTATTGATGAAGACGAGATTCATATTAACAGCTGCTTTTGGTGATATACGCGAATTTTCAAGCATACCGCTACCGAAGATATATAACCAACCTCCAGGATTGACCACTTTACCCACATTATTGATGACCTGCCGTGCCTCCTCAGGAGAGAGTGTCTGAATTACTGAGCTGAGGATTGCCACATCATATGTTCCTTGAATTGAATCACATGTTAAATCAGCCGACACCACAGTGACCCTGTCAGAGGCATCAGCATCTATAACAGTCTGTTGCGTAATGGGAGTCACCTGGGGGAGATCCACAACTGTTGCAGTAAGGTTGCTGTGAATTTTTGTCATTGTGATGGCTAAAGTCCCCGAGCCACAACCCGCATCCAGTAGGGTTCGGTATTGGGAAAAATCATATTTCGCTGATAACCAGTTGGCAAATGCAATATCTTGGATACCCATTCCCTCCATCAAGGCCTTTAATTCACCTTTCGGCATATTCGCCCAATCGTACTTTGCCTGGGGAACACCAGTTCGGATCGTCTCTGCGGATTTTAACGTGGCAAGCAAGTTGCTATACCAGATCTTATGGGCATCACCCAGGTATCGATCTTTACCCCTGACCATAAATTCACCTGTTTCAGGTGTATTATAAAATTCTCCTTGCTTTTCAATTAACAGGTCTGCGGCTACAAGGGCATACAATAGGGGACCCAGTTTTTCTGGGTATGCACCAATCTTTGAAGCCAGCTGTTCTGTGTTAAGTGGACCATCTTTTAATGGTGTAAATAAATCCAGTTTCATGCCGGCGAGCATCGCCGCTGCCGCCCGAGTTCCATTCCGAATTTGATAGAATATATCCGATTGAGGAGCTTGTTCATTCATCACTACCTCCTTTGAGGCTGGGTCTGTTATTCATTCGGCACAGCACTAATAATCACCATCGCTTTCCTGTTTGCGTGACTCTCCAATTCTTCTCGAGAGGGATTTTTTGAGACTCCTTCCCGGGACATAATAAATCCAATCATCCGGGGATGTTTATTTAATCGATACTGCAGGAAATCGGCAATACGTTTAGGGTCTGTGATCGGTTCTCCAATACCAGCAAACTTAAGTGCTTTGACTCTGACCTGGATCCTTTGATCTGCCACAATATTCTGGTACCAATCCGCTTTGGTACCCCGTGCGGAGGCGATCACGATCTTTCCATCAATTTCTTCATACTGCAAGGGGGTGACCCGCGGCAAACCAGACTTCCGTCCTGTAGTGGTCAGCAGCAGCACCATACGACCATAAATTGGTCCCAGTCCAATAAGATATAAGAATTGCGGAGGGTATCTTAGGATTTTCCAGATTGAAAAACGTTTCATATCTACCATTTCCACCCAAATCGCATTTAATCGATTTCAAAACAGTCTTCTGTTGAGATTCAGGTCAATGTTTCTAAGTTTAATAATCCAACGCAGGTTTCGCTACAGATATTAATTTTAAACGGAGCATTAACCGCTAATTAATATTATAGACCCATTAAATGTTTTGCGTGATGTACTATATTCTTACCAATTTACTCACATCCTATCTATCAAATAATTTAACGCAGCTCAGGGAGCACCAAGTGGTATAGTTTTCCCAATTTGAAAATAAAATTTATCGTCTGGAACGATATGGGTTAGCTGTTGACAAAGGAAAGTTCCCTGGCTGCTCTCCCCCTGAAGTCGGTTAAACAATTTTTCATCAACCGTTGGACCTGAAAGCCCCTCAGTGATAGTCATGTGGGGAATAAAACCCTCCGTATGGGGCAGGGATAAATTATAAAATCCTGTCTGGTGAAGTGCCTGGCGGAGATCAAGGACCTTTTCAGCGGGTTTAATTTCATACCAGATGCAGGGATAAGGAAGAAATGAATTTATGGGACCATAGTCAATCAAAAAAGATCCAAAGCCTTCAACAATACGTAAGGTTCGGTCCCACTCAATCTCAGAAAGGGTCTTCAGAAGTGGCTGAGTGACACTAATATGGGCTTCACTGTAGGATTGAGAAAGCGGATCGTATTCTTCCCGCTGATTGTTAACCAATTCCCGAATCTCATCCGGTGGTTGGATCACAATCAGACCAAACTGATAGGGTTTTTGCCATTCTTCCCAATTTTTCATTTGTTTTTGACTCTTATTTATCTCATTCGGGTCGATTCCCTGTAAACATTAATCAAATAAATCATCCACACTCAGATAACGTTCACCGGAGTCTGCAAAGATACAAACGATAATTTTTCCTTTATTCTCAGGTCGTTTGGATATTTGTTCAGCAGCAAAGGCTGTTGCCCCGGAGGTTATGCCTACCAGCAAACCTTCCCGGTTTGCGATTCGCCGACAGGCAGCAAAAGCATCTTCCTCATTAATCAGGAAGAATTCATCAATAATTTCCTGATCTAAAGTCTCAGGCATAAAGCCTGGCGCAGTTCCCATAATCCGGTGGGGTTGAAAGATACCTAGAGATATGTAAGGGGAATTCTCTGGTTCGACAGCGATTAATTTTACAGTCGGATTCTTTTCCTTCAGGTATTTTCCACTGCCGCACAAAGATCCACCCGTCCCAAGGCCTGCCACCAGGATATCAATTTTTCCATCTGTATCCTCCCACAGTTCTGGACCTGTAGTCCGGTAATGGGCCCTGGGGTTAGATTGATTTACATGCTGGCCAACATAAAAATAATCAGAGTTGTCTTTGAGAATCTCTTTTAATTTTTCCCTGGCACCTGCCGTACCCTCCGAAGCAGGTGTGAGTATGATCTCCGCCCCAAAGCTTTTCATGATCCGGCGGCGTTCAATACTCTGGATCTCTGACATTACCAGAATAGCCCGGTAGCCCCGGATGGCAGAAATCCAGGCCACTGCCATACCGGTATTTCCGCTTGTGACCTCTATTAAAGTGTCACCGGGTTTTAATTTTCCCTCTTCCTCAGCATCCAGAATGATCTGGAGAATGGGGCGATCTTTTATACTAATCGGATTCAGGAACTCACATTTAGCATATACGTTGGTATCGGGGCTGAACTGTCCCAAGCGTAATAAAGGAGTATTGCCAATCAGTTCAATGACAGATTTTTTATATTTCAAGATTTATTCTCCAATCTTCAATAAAACTAAATTTATTATTTACCATATCTAATTGTAACAAATTCGGGATCGGTAGGAGGATGTATTGGTCCAGGACCTTAATCAGCACCAAGTATGGTTAAATTAACATAGCAGAAACAAATTCAAGAAGAACTATGAAAAAAATCAGACTCCTTGGTATCGGACAGAGTATGCGAGGTGATGACGAAGTCGGGTTGGAGATTGTCCGACGCTGGCTTGATTCCCACATCGCTGATTTTCCCAAGTCAATTGAAGCTGGGCTCCTGGAAAGTCCGGGGTTGACCTTGTTGGGTGAAATCGCCGGGCGGGACGCGGCCATCCTGGTGGACGCGGTCCAGAGCGGCGCCCCTCCCGGAACGCTGCATCAACTTAGCGAAGATGATTTACTCAACTTCGGTGAGGGAACAAATTCCGCCCATGGCTGGGGCGCCGCTGAGACCCTCTCCCTCGGCCGCCAGTTAGCCCCGGAAGACCTGCCAGAGAAAATCATTTTGATTGGAGTGGAAGCGGTTCAGTTTGAGCTGGGAGAGGGGCTCAGCCCGGCGGTGAGAGGAGCGATTCCAAAAGCAGTGGATATGATTAACAGGGTATTGGGGAAATTAACCGAGGAATAATCCAATATTCTCAGATCTCCATCTCTGAGAGTCCCTAGACAATATATAACCAGTCACCCTTCGATATCACTTAATTGACGCTCAAGTGTACTCAGGATGCCTGCCTCCAGGTCTCACCTACTCCGAATCCCACTACCATATCCTTCGATTGCGGCTTCCAGCCTCCGCTCTGGGAGTTGAGATACTCTTAACTGTCTCTGCCGCTCCGGGTACTCCATACACAATGA
>JAZFRV010000035.1:0-3929 GCA_036445875.1 Anaerolineales bacterium | reverse complement strand
CCCCAAGCCAGCAATCCAAGCAAACTGAACAATAGAATAGATGACATTATAGAGCCAAAACTTCGCTGTTGATTTTTATTGTTTTCTTTCATCTTGGATGCTTTTCCAGGGTGATCACCGGGAATTTAAGATGATATCTCGAGGATTTTTTCCTTGTTTTTATTTCTCATTTTGCCTTCAAATGCATTTCGATACCAGGTAACATTATGGGCTTTGAGACCAATCGATCCCCAGCCCCATAGATACTTTTCTGGATACTACGGAATCCAATTGGATAACACTGTTACAGTTCTATCCGGTTGATCTGGATCATTGCTTTTAATGTGAACCTGGAAATCATGCGGACCATCCATACCGGCATGCATCATAAAAGGGGTAGATTCCAGGATTGCACTTTGTCCAGGTTCTAATACCATCGAACCGATGGTTAATGTGGGCGGTCAACACCCTTCCCGAACTTCAATATAAGGTTCTTCGCTGAGAATGAGGGGTTCGTCTCCGACATTGGTAAGATTGATAGTAAAAGTTTTCGAAGTATTAAACTTTACATCACCATAATCAATTAGCTCCTGATCAACTTCTAAACTAGGTTGGCCAGACACAGAAACAAGATCTAAATCCGGTTGATTTTTCCAGGCCGATATACCAAAAATTGTGCCTGTAATAATTATTAATGCCCCTCCGATTATCAGAAAGACCAATTGCTTTTGCTGCTTCTTTTTCTGGCGGCGTTGCTGAATTCGTGTTTTCGAATTTACCATAGTTTATCTCCTCGCAGATCGATAGGGTTGTTCATCTTTGCACAAGTTTAGATCAATGTCTGTAAGGAGCAGAGGGCTATCTGGCTTGGTAAGCGATAGGCATTAATGCTTATGGTTAGGTACGGTAATCAGCGCTTCTGGTTTTCACCGTTAACTCTTATACTTTTTACCTGGGATAACACATAGCTTCCGGGACAGGAAGCAAGCCTTACCCTGGGAGTTGAGGGCAAATGCATTAAATAATGGATGCTTTATAGTGTCCTGGGCATGACTGGAAACTCCCCATTCCAATATATAAGCAATCTCTCAACGAGAAATTTATAGGAGATGAAATAAAATGAAAACTTGTCCTGTTTGCGGAATGATGGTTGATGAAAATACCGCTCCCTCATTGGAGTATCAGGGAGCAACATATTACTTCATGAACCCTACTCACAAAGAGACGTTTGAAAAAGACCCCGAAAAATTTTTAGGTCAGGAGAAGAACCAGATGGATATAGGTAGCCATTAAGCATTATAAATCCAAATTTCTGACAATCGCATTAATCAATGACGGCTCGATCTTGGAGCCTTCATTGAAATTTGTAATAAATTAACGGAGACAATAAATTTATGGATGACCAAACAAACTTACAACCTGTTACCCCATCTGATACAAAAGAAATAATTCCTTCCAGAATGAATACAATCCGTCTCTGGGCTGTATTTTCTGTTATCACTTTTCTGATAGGGATTGGCAGTGGATATTATTTGTGGGGGAGAGAACACGCTCAAGATAGCGTCGAAATCTCCATAAATGAGATTACCCCCAGCCTGGATGATAATCAAGATCAACTTGAAGAGATTATCCGTCAAATAAACCCTCCTGAAGGATATTCACTACCTGTCACATACGGAGATATTGGACCTGCCATGGTGGCTGCCGGGGCGATTGATTATGATAAATTTCTCCAGGTTTACGAGAGAGCCGGGCAACCTTTGAGTGATGCCCAAAAAGAGATCTTAACCCAGGATAGCGACCTACGCATAGTATTCAACAGTGAAAACGCCTACTTCTTATTGAATTATTTTTGGGCATTGGGACTTGTCAATGATAATCCCATCCTTACAGATGGGCCAATGATGCAGTATGGTCTAGAAGAAGTGGGACGGTTCGCCTCAACAGGCGGATGGACAATCGGTGTGAAACCCGCCACAGATCTTTTTGCCAGCACATCCCTCCTCACGCTCACTTCCGAGCAGCAGAATAGGCTTGAGAAAGTAGCACAAAAAATCTACCGCCCTTGCTGCAACAACCCCACTCACTTTCCTGATTGCAACCACGGAATGGCGATGTTGGGCATGTTGACCTTGCTGGCCTCGGAAAATGCCAGCGAAACCGAACTATACGATGCTGCTAAATACGCTAATGCTTTTTGGTATCCCCAACAATATTTCGAATTGGCGGTTTATTTTGATGCTGTTGAGGGACAGGAGTTTGCAAAAGTCGACTCTCAAAAAGTAGTCAGCATTGATTTCTCATCAGGAGCAGGTTTTAACCAAGTTCATCAATACCTTGTAGCAAATGGTTTGCTCGAGCAGGCTCCCGGTAGTGGCAATAGCTGCGGTGTTTAGGTAACAAGATCTGCTCCAATAAGTCATGATGGTGTGGAATGTAAAGTAAATCTAATGCCAGATCCTCTATTTATTGTTATACCGGGGAAAGGTGTCCTTGCGAATAAGTTTCCAGCCAAGTTTCTGATATTAAGACTCAAAACAAAAAAATGTCTAGTGTTTCCTGATAACACTACCTAAGATACATGTCTGGCTAACAAACAGGTTGTCACCGCGCTGTTCATTAAAGAGGTTTCAGAGTGATCATCAACAATGATTGTTGTATTAAAGTGATAATTTTCTTTACACAATCTTTAATTTAGCTTTATAGATACTTTATCTATATTTATCCCAGTACGATTAAGACTAAACTATAATATTTATAAAGGAGAAAAGGATCATGGGACACGGATTTTGGGGAGGATGTTGTTCAGGGATGATGGGCGGATATTTCGGATCAAGCCTTGTGGGACAAATATTGAACCTGGTGATTTCTGCAGGATTAATTATCGGTGTTGTTGTTTTACTGATCTGGGCAGTTCGCCGGATGACATCCGGTAAGAATTCTGTTATAGGTCAAAACTCTCAGGGAAAATCCCTGCAGAGCCCGCTGGATATACTCAAGTTGCGTTATGCGAGCGGCGAGATCAGCCAGCAAGAATATCAAGATATGAAAAAAGACTTGAACTAATGAAAATTATTTCAAGTGAGGAGTGTTAATAATGATGGGATTTGGCTTAATTGGAGTGATTTTGTTATTTGGTGCCATATTTGTTTTCGCCCGGGATGGATCCAGTTTACAGGGTCTTTTTGGATCAGGCCGGACAGATGGATTCAGTACGGGCAGCGGAGGCGCAGATGCCCAGGAAATCCTTGATCGGCGTTATGCCCGGGGTGAGATCACCCGGGAAGAATATCTAATGATCAAACAGGATTTGGTGTAACACCGCCAATCAGTATCTTCAGCTGTAGATTGGCAACGAACTAGAATAAACAGATGATCAAATGAATAAAGAGGACTTCCCCAGAACTTTGGGATAGTTAAAACTATTAAATCACCCTTTTTTTTGTAATTAAACCATTCTGTCTATCTCTGTGAGGTTCTGGACTGGTTCTGATCAGGTCCAGCCTGGATCAGCTGCACCAATTCGCCCTTCAGATTTGTGACATTGTGAATCTTTAGACCAGACTGGTGAACATTCTGCATTGTGCGGCGGTTGATATTGGCGCCCATCATCCTGACAACAAGCGGATTAAAGAGATCCATCAGCGGTCCAATGATAGGTTTATTTACCCTGACATGATCCAGCAGCCAGATATCTCCCCCAGGTTTTACAACCCGGCTTAACTCTTTCAGCCCCTTGATTGGATCGGGGACGGAACAAAATACAAAAGTAGCTACGGCAGCGTCAAATCTATCATCGGGAAACCTCAAGGATTCCACATCCATCAGCTGAAAATCAATCACCCTGTTTAATCGCTCAGCCCTGGACACAGCCTTGGCCATCATCCCCTCACTCAGATCAACTGCGGTAAGTTTGGCAAGGGCAGGATAATATGGTATATTCTTACCCG
>JAZFRV010000034.1:0-3753 GCA_036445875.1 Anaerolineales bacterium | reverse complement strand
CAGTTTAAGCAAAGAAGTGGTTCGGGATTTATGGATTGAGTTGGAAAAGCAATCATAATTTAATAATTATTATTTACCTGATCGAAATCTTGATCAATAAAAAGGGGTTTACCCCGGAACGGAAATTTATTTATTGTCGCTTTTGTCGCCGTCGTTTTAGGGTCCGTAATCGGGTTTTTCGTCAAGAATTATCAAATTGCACGGGAGACAGACAAAAAACAGAATAAAGCCAATAAGGTCCTTGTCGAGGCTGAAAGAAAATCGACCGAGTTAGTGAAAAAAGCCCAGGACCGGGCGATCGATATTGGGCAGTCTGCAGAAAAAGACGCCATTACCCGCAGGACCGAAATCACTCGCGTTGAAGAGCGTCTGCAAAGCCGCAGCGATCAACTCGACCGCCGGGCTGAAAAGCTGGAAGATCGGGAGCATGCGATCAGTCAGCGACAAAGCTCTCTCGATAAAAAAGCCAATAAAGTTGAGGAACTGCATAACGAAGTCTCTCAAGAACTTGAAAAAGTTAGCCAATTGACCCAAGCGGAAGCCAAGGATATCCTGCTAGAGCGGGTTGAACAGGAAACCAGGAATGATATGTCCCGGATTGTGCGCGAAATTGAAGCTGAGGCCAGGGAGCAAGGTGAACGAAAAGCCAGGAAATTGATCGCAGACGCAATCCAACGGGTCGCATCGGATCATGTTGAAGAAGTGACTTCTTCTACTGTACCGCTGCCCTCAGATGACATGAAGGGTCGAATTATTGGCCGCAACGGGCGCAACATCAGGGCATTTGAAAAAGCAGCCGGTGTGGATGTGATCGTTGATGACACCCCCGAAGCAGTTACGATTTCCTGTTTTGATTCCGTTCGGAGGGAAATAGCCAAACAAGCTATGAAAAAATTGGTGCTTGATGGAAGGATCCATCCGGCGCATATTGAAAAAATTGTTGAAAAAGAAAAAGAAAATATTGAAAAGGTAATCATGGAAGCCGGAGAACAGGCAGCGTATGACGCTGGTGTTCCCGGGTTGCATACAGATATCCTGAAAATGCTCGGGCGACTTAAATTCCGAACCTCTTACGGCCAGAATCAGCTCGCTCATGCTGTGGAATCCGCCCAATTGGCTTCGGTGCTCGCTTCCGAGATGGGTGCAAATGTTGAAGTATCCAAAGCGGCCGCTCTTTTGCATGACCTCGGAAAAGCCATGGACCATAACGTGGAAGGCACTCATGCTCAGCTGGGAGCTGAATTTGCTGCCAGACACGGTGTTCCCTCTCAGGTTGTGAATGCCATTGCCTCCCACCACCATGAAATTGAACAGGATACTGTTGAGGCTGTAATTGTGGAGGCTGCAGATGCAATCTCAGGTGCCCGACCTGGTGCACGCCGGGAAAGCCTGGAACAATACCTCAAGCGTGTCCGGGCTCTGGAAGATGTTGCCAATTCTTATGATGGAGTAAAGAGCAGCTATGCTTTGCAAGCTGGTCGTGAAGTCCGGATCTTTGTCCGTCCAAAAATGGTTGACGATCTGGCTGCTTCCCGTCTTGCCAGGGATATCTCAAAAACTATTGAAGAAACCATGCAGTACCCGGGCAAGATCAAGATCACTGTCATCCGGGAAACACGGACAGTGGATTACGCCAAATAAAACTAGCTATCTAATAAAAAAACAGGAACCCGGAGTTTTAAATACTTCGGGTTCCTGTTTTTAACCAAGATCCCGGTCCTTTTAGAAGAACCGGGATCTTTGATCTTATTTTCTATTTTAGAAATGGGTTATCCCGTCTCTCTTCACCAACAGTCGTCTCAGGGCCATGTCCGGATAAGATCCGGGTATCATCAGGGAGTGGAAGCACATGCTTCTGGATGGAATCCATCAAAGTAGAATAACTGCCTCCCAATAAATCCGTCCGGCCAATTCCCTGCATAAAGATTAAATCCCCGCTGAATAAAATTCCTTCAGTCTGGCAGTAAAATACAACATGTCCTGGAGAATGTCCCGGGGTATGATGAACCTGAAATTGGTATTTGCCAACGGAAAGCATTTCCCCTTCTTTAAAGGCATGCTCGGGTTTGGGCACTGATTTCATCCTTACGCCAAACATAATTGCGCCGCCTTTGACTTTCCACAGGTTTAGGTCTTTGGGGTGAAGCCCCACAAAAAAATCCTCTTCCTCACTCAAATTTAGGCCGCTAAGTAGATCTGCCAGACCTCCAAAATGGTCAAAATGAGCATGGGTGATCCAGATACTCTGAACCTTCCAGCCTAATTTGTGGATCTGTTTAACCAAAAGGTCTCCATCCCAGGCGGGATCAATCACCGCAGCTAACTTTCTCTCCGGGTCAGCTACAATATAAGTATTGGAAGAAACCGGTCCTAATACAAGCTTTTCAATTTCAAGCATAGTTATCTAATCCTCAATTAATTTACTTGCCAATCGTGATTTATTATAGTCCAGAACTGCCTATAATCACTTGGGTAAGTCTTGAACCCATGTTAAACTAAAACTAATCCACCGCCACTTATCCAGGAGGCATTTAATGTCACAGCATCCTCCAGAACCATTCCGGATCAAAATGATTGAACCCATTCAGCTGATAGATAAAAAGAAGCGTGACCAGGCGCTGAAAAGAGCCGGGTACAACATCTTCGGATTAAAATCTGATGAGGTATATATTGATTTATTAACCGATTCCGGAACTGGCGCGATGAGCCAGGATCAATGGGGAGCGATGATGATCGGGGACGAATCCTACGCCGGCGCCCGCTCCTATCAAAGGTTATCGGCAACCATGGCTGAGATCTTTGGATTTAAGCATTTTGTGCCCACCCACCAGGGAAGAGCTGCCGAAAATATCCTCTGCGCTGTTATCCTCAAGAGTGGTCAATACGTTCCATCCAACATGCATTTTGATACCACTGAAGGAAATATCAGAGCCCGGGGCGGAAGACCCACCAATCTGGTGATCAAAGAAGCTTTTAATTCCAGCTCCGATTTCCCTTTTAAGGGCAATATGGACCTGGAAAAACTGGAAGGGTTTATCAAAAATATCGGTCCAGAAAATATTCCTCTGGGCATGATTACCATCACCAATAATGCCGGGGGAGGACAACCAGTTTCCCTGGAAAACCTGAGGGCTGTGTCTAAGATCTACCGCTCTCACAAGATACCATTTTTTATTGATGCTTGCCGGTTCGCTGAAAACGCCTATTTCATCAAGATCCGCGAGCCCGGTTATGAAAAGAAAAGCACCCTGGAAATCACCCAGGAAATCTTTGCCCTGGCAGATGGGGCAACCATGAGTGCCAAAAAGGACGCCATTGTAAATATTGGCGGTTTCCTGGCTGTAAATGATTCCGAGCTTTTTGAGAAGATAAAGAACGAGACCATTCTCCGGGAAGGTTTTATTACCTACGGAGGCTTGGCTGGAAGGGATCTGGATGCGATTGCAGTTGGATTAAAGGAAGGATTACAAGAGGAATACCTGGCTTACCGTCTGGGACAGACAAAATACTTTGTCAGTGAGTTGAAAAAAAATCACATCCCGTTGATTGAACCCGCAGGAGGTCATGCGGTGTACATTGATGCCGGCAAGCTGCTGCCCCAGATACCTCAGTCTGAATTTCCAGGACAGTCCCTGGTGGTCGAAATGTACCGCGAAGGAGCGGTCCGAGGAGTAGAGCTGGGATCGGTTGCTTTTGCGTTTCCGGATCCAGACAGCGGCGAGATGATTTATCCTGAAATGGAATTGGTCCGTT
>JAZFRV010000033.1:0-2163 GCA_036445875.1 Anaerolineales bacterium | reverse complement strand
ACAGAGATATTTGACGCCATCCTGGAAGGTGAGATCAAATCCCTCTACATGGTAGGAGAAAACCCGGTTCTTACGGAAGCGAATTCAAAACATGCCCGTAAAGCACTTGAGGAGCTTGATTTTTTAGTTAGCCAAGATATCTTCCTGTCTGAAAGTGCCGAATATGCTGATGTTGTTCTTCCTGCGGCTTCTTTTGCGGAAAAAGAGGGTTCGTTTACTAATACCGAGCGCAGAGTTCAGCGGGTCCGCCAGATTATCCCACCCCGGGGAGACTCCAAGCCTGATTGGTGGATTACCGCCCAGATTGCCCAGGCCATGGGTGAAGATGGCTTTGATTATCAATCTCCAGCTGATATTATGGCTGAGATCAGCCAGGTTTCCCCGATTTATGGGGGCATCACTTATCAACGGATTGATGGGAAAGGATTGCAATGGCCCTGCAGAGATGAAAAAGACCCCGGATCTCAATTCCTTCACAAAGGAAAATTTTCCCGGGGAAAGGGCAAATTCATGCCCCTGATATATAAACCGTCCGCTGAAATAGCTGATAAGACTTATCCTCTGATCTTGACCACTGACCGCAGTCTCTACCAATTCCATACCACGATGACCCGCAAGGTGGAAGGGTTGGAGGAGTTAGAAAGCGAGGAACTGATCAAACTCCACCCTGTTGATGCGGAACAATTCGGCGTCGAGGATGGACAATGGGTGGAAATCTCTTCCCGTCGGGGGACCATTAAAGCCCGGGCTAAAGTGACTGAAATATGCCGTCCTGGAATGGTGTCAATGACATTCCACTTTGTGGAAGCCCCAACGAATGAGATCACCAATCCTGCCCTGGATCCTATTGCAAAAATACCTGAAACCAAAGTCAGTGCAGTTAAAATCAAGGCTCTCAAGGAATAAGAATAATCCCTTTAAATGAAAAGAAACGTTATCCCATTTGGATAACGTTTCTTTATTTAATATGTGGTCCTTGGTTAAGATCTAGAGATAAAATCGCCCATAAGACGTAAATATTGCCAGGGAGAAAAGCACAATGTTTACTATTCCCATAGGTATCAATTCCTTTCGACGCAAATGGGTCAGGAAAGCTCCTGCCATGGTGAGCCCGAGCCCAAGTGCGGCCAGTGGTGTAAGCCAGGTAAGAATCCCGGTTGCCCAGGGCAGTATCACTCCCAACGCACCCAGAATTTCCAAAACCCCGATACCCTTCACCTGCTGTTGAGAAAAGTCTTCCACAAAACCCATCTGATCAGCTAGATCCTCTTTTTTCTTAATTATTTTCATCGTGCCAGTCATTAAGAAAACAGAGGCCAGCATACCTTGGATTACCCATAATAGTGTGTTCATCATTTGTTCCTTTTTGAGTTAATAATTCCAGTTATTTTGATGAGATTGGTCTGGTATTTCTTACTCAACCCTTACATAGGATCCAGGCTAGTATCCCGGATCATTATTGGATCAGTAATGTTAATTGGTATCTCTGGCTTGATACTGAACTGCTTCGGCAATATGAGTTGTTTTTATTCTTTCCTCCCCTGCCAGGTCTGCAATCGTGCGGGAAAGCTTTAAAACCCGGTGGTAGGCCCGGGCAGAAAGCCCCAACTGTTGAGCGGCTCCCCGCAGTAAAGATTTGCATTCACTATCCAGGGGACAGGTCTCCCTGATTTCTCTTGGAACCATATCCCCATTTGAAGACCGGGGCGAATTCCTTAATCGATCCTGCTGGCGTTCTCGGGCTTTTTCAACTCTTTCCCTCACCTGGCTGGAGGGTTCTCCCAATCGATTGGAACTGAGCTTGTCATAATCCACCCGCGGAACCTCAACCTGGATATCCATCCGGTCCAGCAGTGGCCCCGAGATACGTTTTTGATAACGGGTGATGGCAGCTGAAGAGCAGGAACATTCCTTGACGGGATCTCCGTAGTATCCGCAGGGGCAGGGGTTCATGGCGGCGATCAACATAAAATTAGCGGGGAAGGTCAGGGATCCCTGGGCACGGCTGATCGTGACAGTTTTATCTTCCAGAGGCTGCCGAAGTACCTCCAGCACCCGGCGGCCAAATTCAGGGAACTCATCCAGGAACAAAACGCCCCGGTGAGCGAGCGAGATTTCTCCGGGCTGGGGCCAGGTGCCGCCGCCCACCAGACCAGCATGAGA
>JAZFRV010000032.1:0-4839 GCA_036445875.1 Anaerolineales bacterium | reverse complement strand
CCAACTGTTGCGTCTACAATCTGTCGTCCGACATTATTATAAGCTTCTTTCGCTAATATATAGGATCGCTCCGAGGTCTCCAAATCTGGCAGCTGCCAACGGAAACCTTTTCCAAAATAATCTTTATTAAAGTGATTTAGATCATCTCCCCGGGAGACAACTGTTTGGTTGGCTCGACCCTGGGTAGTAAAATTATGATCTACACCAATTAATATTACTTCCTTAAATCCCATACAATAAGCCAGCTGCAGGCAGACATAAGTCACTGTCGCTCCCTCCCAGAACCTGTCATGTCCTTTTCTGGCAAATGTCTCCCCGGTATAGGTTGTGTAGAGAAAATTTGTATTCTGGTCCGGGACTCCGGTTGGATACAAGAGGTTTTTTGCTCGCCAGGAAAAAAACTTCGGGATATCTAGTTTTTGAAAGTCTTGATAACACTGTTCAACCACAAGGTCATTCACAGAAACCAAAAAACTGGTTTGGAATCCCCACTCTTGAAAACCCAAATATACCCGGTTCATGCCAAAAGTATATTCATCTTTTAGTAGCGAAAGATCGGTTTTCTGTAAGCTGGGACCATTCCCAATCACAAAACAACGTTTTCCGGCAAATTTATCTTGATAGGTTTTGAGTTGTTGGATTGATTCTCGTCGCCAGGGATGTAGATATGCTGCAGGCCATTGAAAAGCCAGCTGGGAACTATTCCTTACCGACCTTAAACAGCGGAGAGCAGATGAAGGTAAGAAGCGGATTAAGTTCTTTTTAAGTGCATTCATAGCGTTATTCTGTGCTCAACCTGGCTGATGCTCCTCCATCAATCACCAGCGGCTGTCCAGTGATGAAAGATGATTCCTCCTGGGCAGCCAAAAAATAGATCGCCCGGGCAATTTCCTCCGGAGTTCCGATCTTTCCGCTGACGGTTTTACTGGCGAGGATTTCCAAACGGTCTTCGATCGTTCCACCTCCTGCATGGTCACGATTCAATCCATTTCTCAGCATCTCAGTATCCACTGCTCCGGGCAGTAAAGTGTTTACCCGGATATTATCTCCAGCGAGTTCGATCGCCAATGCCCGAGTTAACGCCAGCATCCCTCCTTTACTCGCAGCATAAGCAGCAATATCTTTTGAGGTTGCGACAGCATGGATAGATGAAACGTTGACAATAGCTCCTCCATTCCCAGCTTTCAATAAGGGATGGAGTAATTTAACACTCAGAAATACAGACCTGAGGTTAGCATTAATCACCTGATCCCATTCCTCTACTGAAGTTTCAACAATAGGCTTGGTGATTTGAATTGCCGCGTTATTGACAACCGCATCCAATTGGTCCGTAATTCCAGAAGTTTCATTTTCAATCTTCTGCCAATCTTTCTCAAATGACACATCTGCCTGGATGAAGTGTCCCTCTCCAGGGATATCTCCCCTTAACGGAGAACGCCCAACTCCGATTACGAACCAATCATTTTGGGAAAAATACTCCCAGGCTGCCCTACCAATTCCTCTGCTAGCGCCTGTAATCACAACAGATCTTTTCTTCATAAGATTTCACCTCTATCGTTGGTTTGAAAGGGAATATCCAAACCAACAAGTAAATTACGGATAGTATTCCAATGTACACGCTCCCAGGCTTGCGGGCTGGAATTGGAATTATGGGGCGCTAAGAGCACATTTTCAAAACCACGCAGCGGACTCTCCGCAGGTAATGGTTCATTTTCAAATACATCGAGAGCTGCCCCAGCAATTTTCTCCCTTTTTAAAGCATCCACCAGGGCTTTTTCATCAACGACCTGTCCTCGGGCTGTGTTAATCAAGACTGAATCGTCTTTCATATTTGATAGAGCAACAGCATCAATTAAATGGATACTGGTTGGATTAAGAGTACAGTTTACACTCACAAAATCTGCCCTATTCAGTAATTCCTCCAAGGAGACCATTTCAACACTATTTTCCTGAATAAATTCTGGATCAATTTCTCTAATGTCATTTCCTACTATAGCCATCCGAAAAGGTTTTGCTCGCTCGATAACTGCTCTTCCTATATTCCCAATACCAATTACTCCCAGGGTACACTCGCTTAATGATCTCCCCGGGATTTTTTTCCATATTCCTTTTTTCATGGCCTGATCCATCCAGGGATGTTTTCGTGCGAATGTAAGCATATATCCAAGAACAGAATCGGATACTGCCAAGGTAAAAGCATTGGGAGTATTCCCGATCAATATGCCATAATCAGCGCAGGCTTCCTGATCAATGGAATCAATTCCAGTACCCCATTTGGAGATTACCTTTAATCGAGGTTGACAAGCTTCAATAACTCGCCTCGAATATTGGTCATCACCACAAATAGCACCATCAAACTGACCGGCATATGAGAGCAGGGCTTCTTCGCCAAGACGCTCTTCTACTTCTGGAACAACCAGGTCAATTCCCAGTTTTTCAAATAGAGGACCAAATCGGTCCAAAAAAGGGATCATGTATGGTGCTGAAAATAGAATTGTTGGCATAGGTCACCCACCAGTATTATTCATCAAATAATCAACAATATTAAAATCAAATAAGGTATCAATATCCCAGGCTTCATCAGAATCGATTTCAAATAAGTAGGGGAAATTTCCAATTCGATGTCCATTTTTTTCGAGGCTATTTTTCGAAAACAGGTATAAACTTGAGTTTTCCTCAAAAAGAGGGGGTAAATCCTGGGTCTGAATTAATTCCGCTGGATTGTGATTTACCGCATTCCCCTCACTGTCATACAAACGAGTCTGAAGACGGGTTACTGAAAACAGGGAATCGAACTCTTTTATATTTTCCAAAAAGACTTTGATTGCCCGGGAGATT
The DNA here is from genome assembly GCA_036445875.1 of Anaerolineales bacterium. Taxonomy (GTDB): domain Bacteria; phylum Chloroflexota; class Anaerolineae; order Anaerolineales; family UBA11858; genus B10-G9. The sequence continues at coordinate 2,001 of JAZFRV010000032.1, read as the reverse complement.
GTATTTGCTTTCAACAGTGGATTTGTAGTATGCGTTTGAAGATAATAATCTGCTTCCACAACAGAAAGATCATGGGCAATAATTCTGTTCATGGACGTTTCATCTGCGGTGAGATGTTCAGGTCGGTCAATCACCTGTACACCCGGGAAATCTCTCCTCAAACCAGATTTGATGACAGGGCTATCCGTATCAACATAAATCTCTTCAATTTCTGAAACCTGAGTTAATGTAGACAGGATGTGATGATATAAAGGTTTCCCTCTCAAATCACGGAAGTTTTTTTCCGGTACCCGTTGGGAATGGTGTTTCATAGGGACCAGAGCTGCAATTCTAACCATAACCCTACTCTCTCCTCATCTTACTCAGTATTATAATTTATCGGTTCGACTGAACGAGATTCAGGAATTTTTTCAGATAACAAATGTGGGGGATAATAAAATTGTTTGTGGAGCTGATGATCAACTTTGCCAGAATAGCGATACCCCTGCCAGGTGCCGAGATATTGAACAAACCGAAACCGGATTATGTCCAGAAGTTCCCTTTTTATAACCTTCTCTTTTCGAGCTTGTGATAAATCATCCACTGTTTTCCTGATAATTAAACTGACCATATTTCTGATGGAAAATTGACTATCTGGGAGAATTTGTTTCAACGCGATTGCTTCGCGTTGATAACGGTTGTGAACTTGTTTGATTGTCTCCTCATGAATATGGATGATTTCTGCATCTGCCACATAGGCAATGGTATAACCCTGTTCTTTTGCCCAACTGCTCCAGGCCAGGTCCTCCAATCCGGTTAATTGTTCATCATATGGTTGGTGCTTCCAAAGTGCCTTGCGAATCGCCGCATTGGCATTGTGTGTGAAAGGCTGACCTTGATCTAGTTGGCTGATGTCAGGAAAATATTTCCTGAAAAATTGATGTTCAGAATAATGATTGGTTTCTGAACCTCGTTGTTTTCCATAACAGACCGCAACCTGTGGATTTTCAAATGGTGTTAGAAGCTGCTCCAACCAATCCGGGTAAACCGGGTAACAGTGAGCACTTATAATGACAACAAACTCTCCCGCTGCAGCAGCAACTCCCCTGTTCAGAGATCGCCCGAAAGTAAACTCAGCAGGATTAATCTGCACAACTTTTACCGGAAATTTTGCCGCAATATCAGGAGTTGCATCAGTGGACCCAGAATCTACCAGGATTATCTCTCGATCCTGGATGGTTTGCTGCATAATACCGGTCAATAATTTCCCGATATGTTCTTCTTCATTAAAAGCCCGGATAACAACAGAACAGGTGGGCTTCCCAACTTTGGAATTAGCCACGATGATAATCCTTTACCAGTCTAGATCATTTTCTTCGTAACCCAATTTTGTAAGTAAATCTCCCGCAACATTCTTAAACCGGGATTTATTCTCAGGAGTAAAATGCTCCCTCCAATTTCCCGGTTCCCCTTTCCGGAAAGTTCCAGCTTTTTTGGGTTGGATTGTTTTCTTGATGGCTTCAATCGCTTCAGGGCGGGTACAGGAAAATTCTACACCAAAATTTTCGATGTAATCCAAGATTTTTTCTATCGTTTTTTCTCGATTTAATATCAAATCTTCAAAACGAATGCTGAGAACCCGGGGAGTTTCCAACCATTTAATTTGGTGCGTATACCTGTCCCGGACGCTTCCCAGTTCAAATCCTTTTAAACTGCTGCCTTCAATCGCTACATTTAATCGGGCTTCCATCGAATCAAGTTGTTGATAAAGTCCATGCATGCCGTGATCCAGATACATATCTGTAGCATAAAAAACATGCGAAACGACCAGGTCCCTGGGATCACGATAAATAAAAACTGTTGCCCTGTCTGGTTTAATAAGGCTCGAGAGGAAGGGTTCTAAACAAGGGATATATCCATACCTGATAACTCCCGGTCCCATATTGTTAATTTCAACCAAGATTTCTTCTTCTGTGAGTGGACTGTTATCTTCAAACCTGTTTACAGGTGGGAATCCCGGTT
>JAZFRV010000031.1:0-3489 GCA_036445875.1 Anaerolineales bacterium | reverse complement strand
ATAGCTTTATCCCTATCAGTCTGTAAATGAATCTCCTGAACAAGTAGCTACGAGTTTATTGATAGATTCAATTGAAACCGGCTCTATTGGGAGGTCTGGTTTTATTGGGGCCTTGACTTTTTTGATGGGATTCTTCCAACCCTCAGGTTCAACTTCATCCTCGTACCAATACAGGAATGATCTGAGAGCTCGGTATTGGGCATGACGTCCGCCAGGATTATGGCCGGCAGCCTCAAGCCAGAGGATATACTCCCTTATCGCATTAGGCGTGATTTGCTGAACATATTTGATGTGTTCATTCTCACAGTATCTGAGGAATGATTTGAATTTCACCTCATAAAAATGAAGTGTTCCTTTACTAACCCCCTGGGCTTTCCGGTCAATCATAAAGGCTTCCAGCCATGTTAAAAGGTAATCATTGACCAAAGTTTTTAACAGAGTCCCTTGCTCTTCAGTAGCCTTAAACACAAAACACACTCCTTTGAGTGTGCGTTTTTCCTTTATAATTACACTAAGTGGCGAGGGGCGGGTTTGAACCGCCGGCCAAGGTCTTATGAGTCCCCTGCTCTACCACTGAGCTACCTCGCCAGGACGGCAAATAGTGTACTATGAGGGGTATAATTTGTCAATCAATAGGGTGCTTTTTTAATAGAATCTATATCTGATGAGGTGAACTTTGAAGACCATTGTGATTACCGGAAGCACGCGCGGAATAGGGTTTGGACTGGCAGAAAATTTTCTTAAATTAGGGCAGCAGGTTGTGATCAGCGGACGTTCTCAAGAGAGTGTAAATCAAGCTGTGAAGAACTTGTCAGAACGATTTCCGGCTGAGTGCATGCTGGGGATTCCCTGTGACATGCGGGATTTTCAGCGAGTAGAATTACTCTGGCAGTCCACACTGGACCATTTCGGCAGGGTAGATATCTGGATTAATAATGCCGGAATCTCGCAATCCCAGGTAAATTTCTGGGAGCTGGAACCCGGAATGATCACCGACCTGGTGGACACGAACATTTCAGGGGCCATGTTTGGCGCCCGAGTTGCCCTGGCGGGTTTCCTGGGGCAGGGGAATGGGGCGTTTTACAATATGGAAGGATTAGGCAGTGATGGCCGGCGCGTTGAAGGTCTAACATTGTATGGCACATCAAAAAGCGCCCTGCATTATTTAACCAAGGGTCTTGCGTCAGAAGTTAAGGATACCAATATTATCGTTGGCGCTATTAGTCCTGGTATGGTGCTGACCGACTTTATTCTCAGCCGTTATGAAGGACAGGATCCATCCGAGTGGGAAAGTGCCCGGCGTATATTTAATATCCTGGCTGATCGAGTTGAGACTGTTACGCCATTCCTGGCTGAGAAGATTCTGAGTAATGAAAAAAATGATGCCACCATCGCTTGGCTGACAAGGGGCAAGGCGGCCTGGCGATTCTTGACTGCAGCATTCACTAAACGGGATTTATTTACAGATCTAGAATAAAGGATTTAGAGAAACTATAATAAAAAAAACCGGTCATTAGACCGGTTTTTTGGTGGGCGAGCGACGGGACTTGAACCCGCGACGACTGCATCCACAGTGCAGCGCTCTACCGACTGAGCTACGCTCGCCATGCGCTGGCGATTATATGATGCGCTATTATCGTTATCAAGTAAATCCAGGATGACAGCTGCAGCTTCCGACCGGCTGACTGTTATTTGCTCGCGGGATTTTAAGTCTTTCAAGGAGACTTGGTTATTGGCAATTTCTTCCGGTCCCAGGATCACTGCGACACAGGCGCCAATCCGATCTGCATGACGGAATTGTTTTCCTAATTTATCCGGGGTGGGGTAGGAGTACACCTTTAGTCCTGCCTGGCGCAGTTCTGCGCCAAACTGGTAAGAGGCCATCAGAGATTCTTCATCAAAAACAGTGATTATGACTTTTGCAGGCGAGCTGTCGCGATTTTCTGGCAGCAGCCCCAATTCTTCCAGGACTACGGAAATAACCATATCGCCCAAAGCAAAGCCGACTCCGGGAAGGGGATCCCCTCCCACATCCGCCAGCAGATTGTCATACCTCCCGCCGCCTGAAACTGATCTCCTGACATCGGTGGAGGTAGCCAGGGCTTCAAATACGGTGCCAGTATAATAATCCAGTCCTCGAATTATACGGGGGGAGTATTCAACATAATCGCTGACACCGAGGGCATCCACTGCAGAAAAGAATTTGATTAGCTCTTTGGATTCTTTCCATAAACCATCTGTGGCCAGCATTTTCTTAATGCCATCGCTTTGTTTGGAATCCAGTCCAATCTCAAGGGCATACGCTTGCCATCCTTCATCATTGAGTTTATCTTTACGATCGATCAATCGGAATACTGCAGTCTGATTGGCTTTGATAATACCCAATTTAGAAAGCTCTCCTTCTACTAATCGTCGGTTATTAATAAATACTTTTACCTGGTCAGAAGACAAACCAACCTTTTTAAATAAAGTAGCCATGAGCGCGGCCATTTCTGCGTCGGCTTCCGGGCTGTCCACACCGATCAGATCAGCATTCCATTGGAAGAATTCTCGTCCCCTACCTTTTTGAGGGCTTTCATATCGCCAGAATGGGCCAAATGACCACCAACGCAGTGGATAATAAAGCTGCTGCTGTTGTTGGGCAATCATCCGAACTAATGACGGGGTTAATTCTGGTCTGAGGGTAATCAGGTTTCCGCTTTTATCCGGAAATACAAAGGATTGTTCTTTAACCAGCTCTTCCCCGGATTTTGCTGCGTAAAGACCAATCGGTTCCAGGAAAGGACCATCAAATTCCTGGTATCCAAATGATTCTGAGACTTCCCGGATATTCTGATACAACCAGGTATTGATGGATTTTTCTGCTGGGTAAAAATCTCGTGTGCCTTTAACCGATCCGATGATATTTTTCATAATATATAATTCCCGTTCATAAGATAGTCGTGGTTTTTACTTCTGCCAATCCAGACAATGGGGACAATCCTCTCCCTGGGGGAAATCAACTCCTTCCTGGTGAGGGCAGGAAAGCACCCACTCGCTGGTTAAAACGCGGGCAACTTCATGTTCCTTAATAAAAAGGGAAATTTCCCTGGCGGATAATACATCTTCTGCTATATCTTCACCCATCCATTCTTTAACTATCGGCTCAATTTCCTTGGATTTCAGAATTCCGACAATAATCTTGGTAGCTTTCTCCGGGCTGGGTCCGTGATAGGTAATTGTCGCCAGGGGAAACTTAGAATTTTCGGAGATCAAATCTCGAAATTGGGCTTTCCTTCGCTGCGCTAAAGCTTTCCTTGACGATGGTTGATCCATGATAATACTCCGGGAATCATAGTGCAGGTAGATCGAATGGATTGTAGCATTGAAAAGGGAAACTAGTCAATCCTAGCTTCGTTGGAGGTGGGGAAAACCGGGTTTTGATTTGGCAAGGAACTTGCACAATATATGGTTTGAGGCAGTAATCAGGATCTGATTTGGGTCTGGTTA
>JAZFRV010000030.1:0-4226 GCA_036445875.1 Anaerolineales bacterium | reverse complement strand
ATCAAGGCTGCCCGGGGAACACTGGATCCGACGGACCTGCGGGCGGATGATTTATTGGATGACATCCACCGCCAAAGGAAGTTGGCAGAGGAAGCCAGAGAGGCAGCAGAAGGCGCTCGTGGAGAAGCGGAAGGACTGCGTAAACAGCTCTCTGATCGTTTAATAGAGATTGAAGATGAGAGGCAGGATACCCTTAAAAAAGCCCGCCGTGAAGCACAAGATTCCCTCCAGGTTCTGAAGGAGGAAATCAAGGAAATCCGGGCAGATTTGGAGCGGGACGAGGACCCTGGAGAAAAATTAGAACATATCAGCGAAAAAGCGGGGGAAATTGAGGATAAAATCTCCCAACCTGTACCTCGTCAAAAAACGGCAGCAGCCATCTCTCTACCGCAAGGACCAATCAGAGAAGGGGACCGGATTTATATTCGATCATTAGGAAAAAAAGGGATTGTGCTCTCTGTGGACGGGGAGAATGTTGAGTTACAGGTGGGAATTATCCGGGTCCGGGCTCAAAAGGCAGACCTGGAACACACCCTGGAACCGGAACAATCCCAACCCGAGATTGAAACCAAGTCGAGTGTGCGGACTCCCAAGGATATTGCCTCTCCGGGAACTGAACTTGACCTGCGGGGACAGTCGGTAGATGAGGCCCTGGAAAACCTGGGATATTACCTGGATAGAGCCTTTTTGGCGGGGCTGCCCTGGGTCAGAATTATTCACGGGATGGGAATGGGCAGGCTGCGAAGTGCAGTCCGGGAGGAATTAAAAAGCCATCCCCAGATCAATTCTTATGAACCAGGAAAAGAGCAGGAAGGGAGCGATGGGGTTACGATAGTGAGCTTTATGGAATAATGAATTGGAAACTGTTTTTTATTTTTGTTTTTAACCAAGCCTGGCGTATTCTTCATCCGCAACTTCTGGATCCAGTTTCTTAAATAGGGGCTGGGGTTGATGAAAAGGACTGCCCGGCTTAAGTTCGCTGAGCTGCCATTCACAGCAGACTTCTCCCTCACGATAGCGCAGCACTTCATGTACACCGAGATTGTCTTCCACTGATTGGGTGTATTGTTCGCCAAAGAGCGGTTTGTCGTATCCTAGAATTTGATGCAGCTGTTCACAGCTAAAAGGCAGAACCGGCGCAAAAAGGATTTTGAGGGAATCAATGGCTTTGATCGCGGTGAATAATGTTTTCCCCGCAGCTTCCTTGTCTTCTTTAATCTCGAACCAGGGGGCTTTTTCGTCCAGGTACTTATTCACTTCACCTGCCAGCCTCATAGTTTCTGTCAGGGCTGCCCGCAATTTAACCCTATTGTAAAGGTCACCTGCTTTTTCGAATCCCTCCTTAATAACATCCAGGATGGCTTGATCCTCCGGACGCAGTTCTCCCGGCTCGGGAATCTTTCCATCCCAGTTTTTGTGAGTAAAAGCCAGGACCCGGTTAACCAGGTTGCCCCAGGTCGCGACCAGTTCGTTGTTATTGCGAGAAACAAACTCTTTCCACTCCCAATCCGCGTCACGGGTTTCTGGCATATTGGCAGTCAGGTAATAGCGCAGCGGATCCGGATCGTAACGGGAGAGAAAATCTAACCCGTCCACAACCCAATTGCGGCTGCCGGAGATCTTCTTCCCTTCCATATTCAGGAATTCATTGGCAGGTACATCGTAGGGCAGAACCAGGTTTTTGGAATCATCTTCGTCAAACAGCGCGCCAAATGTATTACCCACCCCGGCCAATTCTGCAGGCCAGATCACAGCATGAAAGGGAATATTATCCTTCCCTATAAAATAATAAGTCCGGCTCTCGCTGTTGTACCACCAATCTTTCCAGCGGTCCTTATCTCCGGTGAGCGCAGCCCATTCAATTGCAGCAGAAAGATAACCTATGACGGCTTCAAACCAGACGTATAAGCGCTTATCTTCCCATCCATTTACCGGAACAGGAATTCCCCATTTCAGGTCCCTGGTGATTGCCCGACCGTGTAAGTCTTCTGCCAGGATCTGCCCCAGTGATTGGCGGATAACATTCGGCCGCCAGTAATCTTCCCGTTCTTTCAGGAAATCCACAATTTGGGTTTGCAGAGCTCCCAGATCAAGATAAAAATGTTCCGTCTCTCGCAGTTCTGGTGTTGAGCCGTCCATCTTGGAGCGGGGATTAATCAAACCGTTTGCCTCGAGCAAGTTTCCGCATTGATCACATTGATCTCCCCGGGCGTTTTCAAAACCACAAATATAACAGGTGCCTTCCACATAACGGTCGGGAAGGAAACGTTCCTGGGTTGTTGAATACCACTGCTTCTGGATTTCAGCATACAGGTAACCTTTTTCCTTTAAGGCGCTGAACATGGTTTGTGAAACCCGGAAATGGTTTTCAGTATGGGTGCTGGTGAACAAGTCATAGCTTAATCCGGTTTTTTGAAATAGATCCAGGAATTTTTTATGATACTTTTGATATACTTCTTCTGGAGTGCTGCCCTCTTGATCTGCTCGGACAGTGATTGGAGTACCATGAGAATCGGATCCGGATACCATCAAGACCTGATTGCCCTGCAAACGATTAAAACGGGCAAAGATGTCTGCCGGCAAATAGGATCCAGTGATATTCCCTACGTGTATGTCAGCGCTGGCATAGGGCCAGGCAACTGCAACAAGGATATTTCTGTTCATGATTTGCTCCCGATCTAATTACGAATAAAAAAAGCTGTCCTGGATGGACAGCCCGGTGTCATTTTTCCGAAGATAACTCAGCGAGAATTCCCCGGGTGAATGGCTGCCCGAATCAAGATTGGACTGGACATGTCCATATGCATGATCATGCTCATCACCCATGCCATTAGAGTTACCAGGATAATATTAATCAAGATTAAATCCACCTTTGCCTTCACATGAAGCTTACTCTACAGTCTATATGTGGAGAGGGGATTTGTCAACCCTCCCCCCCTGGGAGTAGATGGTGAAAATAGGAAGCACAACTTATCAAATACGGTATACTAAATTTACCTGCAGACCAAGTTAACCTGATAATCCAGCAGGCGCCAATTGGACTCATGCTCAGACAAAGACTCTGTTTATCACCCTGTTAAATTCGCTTTATTGATCCGGCCCTCCGATTAGATAAATTTTTGAGAATTCTATATCTATAGTTAGGGGAAAAGGATAAAAAACAACCATTTTTCTTGAGGAGAAAGTTGTGTCAGCAATAAAAAACATCCGGATAGTGGATATAACCCGGGCCATGGCTGGACCTTACTGCACAATGATGCTGGGGGATTTTGGTGCCGATGTAATCAAAGTTGAACGTCCCGGCTCCGGGGACGAAAGTCGTGGATGGGGTCCCCCGTTTGTAGGTGAACCGTATGGTCCCTATTCCGGGATTTCAGCCTATTTCCTTGCAGCCAATCGGAATAAACGCAGCTTAACTGTAAACCTGAAAGATCCTCAAGGACAAGAAATTATTCGGCGCCTGGTTGAGGTTTCTGATGTATTAATTGAAAACTATAGAACAGGAGTCTTGGATAAAATGGGATTGGGGGTCAAGGATCTGACAGTAAAAAATCCTGGATTGATTTATTGTTCTATCAGCGGATACGGCCGGACAGGCCCCTTCCAGGAATTACCCGGATATGACGCGATTATTCAGGCGGAAGCCGGACTGATGGAGATCACTGGACCTGTAGAGGGACCTCCCTCAAGAGTGGGTATACCTATTATTGATATTACCTCCGGGATGTTTGCGGCTTCAGCGATTTTAGCGGCTCTTTATGAACGGGTTGATTCAGGCCAGGGGCAGCATATTGATGTGTCCTTGTTTGATACTCAGGTCGCCTTGCTGTCCAATGTTGCAGTAAATTACCTGGTTGGCAAGAACCCACCTAAAAGACAGGGAAATGCCCATCCTAATATAGCTCCCTATGAAGCATTTGAAGCGCAAGATAAAGGATTTGTTCTGGGTGCAGCCAATCAACGTCAATGGGAAATACTTTGTGATGTGATCAAACAGCCGGGGTTAAAAGAAGATTTACGATTTAAATCCAACCAGGACCGTGTTAAAAATCGTGTGGATCTGATCCAACTTCTCAACCAAACCTTCTCTGGAAAAAAAGCTGAGGATTGGTTGAACGTTTTCCGGGAAGCCGGATTACCCTGTGGACCAATAAACAAAGTTCCGGAAGTTTTTGATCATCCCCAGGTGCAACAGCGCGATTTGATCCTGGAGGTAGAGCATCCGT
>JAZFRV010000029.1:0-6337 GCA_036445875.1 Anaerolineales bacterium | reverse complement strand
GAGCAGCCAGAATAATTGCGGCAGGTAAGCCTAAAAGCTCAGATGTCCGCAACTGCAGGGCAGAGAATACCAGGTTTGAATTGGCATTACTGCCGGTCATAACCGCGCCCAACGCACCGATCCAGGGAGAGAGGGCTGGATATAACCCACCCAGTGAGGAGGAAAAACCCCGGGCAAGAGTGTCGGTCATGCCCGCATGCTGCATGATTACTGCCATCATCACAATGGAAGTAATGCCTACACTGGAAGAAATAACTCGCTTACTGGTACTTTTCAGGATCCTGTTAAGAGACCCATCCTTGTACCATCCAGCTCGATAAAATATCAAGTAAGCAGCCGCAGAGGAAACCAGCAAGATCATACCTGCATGTCGGAAAATTGGTATCTGCCGCCCGGGACCGGCCGGAATGGCGAATCCTGACGCTGTGCTGGTCGCTGGAAAATCAAACCCAAATTTAACTTGACCAAGGAAGGTTTTTATTGGTGGAACTAATTGAATCAGCAAGGTGAGGACTACCAGTACACCGTATCCAGCCAGGGATATCAGCAGCGGTTTCCAATCCAGTTTTCCCGGTAATTTTTCTTCTCCCTTATAAACCTGGGCAAGAGGGATCCCGACTAATAATCCAGCTGTTCCTCCAATCAATCCCCCGATATTCCACAATCCCAGAGTGACTGTCAGGTATTGCGCGGTTGACATAACCACCCCAATGATCAGGATTGGCAGTGCTAACCGACGGGCGGTTTTCCAACCGCCAGCTGCAAACGCCGCAGCATACCCAACACAAATCCCGGCAATGCCCAAAAAAATTGCCGCAGGGGAAGCCAAAACCTGCCACTCTAATCCCGTGGCAGCCATCATGGCATTAAATGACGCTCCCAGAGATCCGAAAGTAACCGCCCAGCTATGTCCCAAGGAGGGGATCACTACCGCAGATAGAGGAGAAAAACCCAAACCAACCAGGATCGGGGCAATCACCGCAACCGGGACACCAAAACCTCCCACTCCCTGCAAAAAGGAAGCAAAAATCCAACCGATGATCAAAGCCTGCATTCCTTTATCTGCGGTTAAAAAGGGAAGAGATTTGCTTAAGATCTGGATACCGCCAGCTTCATCGACTATCCGGAACAACAAAAATGCAGTCCAGATGATGAGAAGCACATCCAGGATTAAAAAAACAGCCTTGGCATGCGCATAGGACAGGGTGAGAGGATTAATTCCGAACCAGATCCAGGCAACCAGCAGGGCAACCAAATATCCGGCTCCTCCGGCTCGAGATGCCTTCCACCGGAACCCAACCATCAGGATCAAGATTATAAAAATGGGTGAAATCGCAAGTAAAAACATAATTCATTCAGGTGGTTTTTTGTAACTGTTCTGTATTGTAGCATGGATGGCTTAAGGCTTTACTTTACCCTTCAATAAATGTTTTCTGATCATGGTTGGTATGCTCAATGAAGTTATCTATTTTTTTTCCTTTCTCATGCTACAATGAGTGCTTAGTAATCAAAAAGAAACAGAGGAAATATAATGGATCCTGTTATCCTGGATCAAATCGAATTTAATCCATCTCCTGGAAGATTATTTAAGAAGCTGCGGATAAAAAAGGGCAGTAAACAGGAGGAGTTAGTTCGAATTCTAGTAAAAGAAATCAGTTCGATCGCTCGGCCAAAAGCGATGTACACCATCACCGGGATCGATGAGATTAATGAAACAGGGGTGGTTCTGGGAGGAACCCCCATGGAAAGCCGGGTCATGCGCGTCAATCTGAGTGAGGTTCACCGGGTTTTTCCTTATATCGCTACCAGCGGTAAAGAGCTGTACGATTGGACCCGATCCAAGGACGATATGCTGGAAAAATACTACGCGGATGAGATCAGCCAGATGGCCCTCCGGACCGCCGGGGACACTCTTCTCGCTCACTTGAAAGATACTTTCCAGTTGGGAAAAACCGCTTCAATGAATCCGGGATCCCTGGAAGATTGGCCCCTCACAGCTCAAACCTCTTTATTCAAACTACTGGGAGATCCTGAACAAGCTATCGGGGTCAAACTGCTGGAAAGCATGCTGATGGTTCCAAATCACTCTGTCTCCGGGATTCGATTTGTATCTGAGAGTGATTTCTCGAATTGTGAACTATGCCCAAGGGGGAATTGTTCCCATCGACGATCTCCCTATGATGCAAATCTACTAAAAACGAAATATAAATAATAGCCGAGATCGCGAGTCTGGCATTTATCAGTTTTGACGGGGGGATAGGACAACTTACAGAAGTTGAAGATATGCAGCTACCAGGCTCGCAGCCCTGTCAGGGATTTCCAGCGGCAGCAGGTGTCCTGTTTCCGGCTCTGTATGGGATTGACCATCCGGAAGTTTTTTGATCATGCTCTGGACTACCTGCGGTTTTAGGGTGTCGGAATCTTGCCCTCGCAGAATCAGGACTGGACAGGGGATGCCTGCTAAATTTTCCCACACATAGGAATCTGCCAATCCCCCGGTTTCATAGATTCTCGCTTCCCAGGCTGGACTGTATTTCAGATTTACAGTTCCATCCGGATTATCTATCGCCAACCCGGATACATAATCCCGCAGCACATCATCAGATAATCTCTGAAATATCGGTTTCCCCCTGTAATTCATAAACATCAACTCCTGACTGGGAAAATTCACTTTTCTTTTTAATGTGGCTCGAATCAGAGGATGAATTTTGCGTATTAGTTTATAAGGCGCCAAAACTCGCATTAAGGCACCCCGCCATGGTGGAAATAAAACCGGTTCTATAAGAACAAGTGCTTTAAATAAATTCGGTCGTTCAATTGCAGCCATTAAACTGGTCATTGCCCCCACGGAATGCCCCACCCCGATCACCTGTCCAGCTATGATCTTTGAGTCACCAAATCTTTTTTTTGAGACCTGATCATCAATAAAGTCTAGGTAATCATCCCGAAAATCCTTCCAGTCCTTCAGGCTTGTAGGATCTGAGTCTGGTAAAAAGGGACGAAGTGACAAAGCCATAACTTGATATTTGTCCAGGAAATGGTTCAGGAATAATTGATAAGCTTCTGGTGGATATCCGTTGGCATGGATAAAAAGGAAAGGGGGGCCTATCCTGCTCAGAACCAGAGGGTTAATCATTTTCATGATTTAGATTCCGCTCATTCATGGATTTTTCCCGTGATCGTCTTCCAAACCAACCCCGTTTTTCTCTCCTGGGTCTGGAATCCCTTCTTAACAGGAATCCAAGCGAGCATAAACAAATTCCCCCGAGAAAGACATAAACCTGATCCAATCCAAACGACGAGGAAGAAAAGAAGATTACCAGGCTAATCAAACCGATCAGCAGGAAAAAATTACCCAATCTTTTTTTCATTGGATAACCCCGAGTTGACCGGTAGGAAGTTTTATCCTGCCGACCTCATTCAACATAATCTTCTAATTTATAGGACACATTGGGGCTGCGCAGTTTGCGAAGCGCGGTGGCTTCTATCTGGCGGATCCGTTCCCTGGTAACATCAAAATAAGCTCCCACCTCTTCCAGGGTATGGACTTTACCATCCATCAAACCGAAACGAAGCTCTAGAACTTGTCTTTCGCGCACTGAGAGATTATCTAAGGCTTTACTAAGTTGGTCCCGCATCATTTCCTGTGCTGTAGCTTCAATCGGGGAGGTGGCATCTTCGTCATGAATAAAATCTTCCAGCTGATTATCATCTCCATCACCAACTGGTCTGTCCAATGACATCGGATCCTCCGCAGCCCGCAGGTAGCGGTGGACTTTCCCAGTAGCTCCCCGCCATTTTCTGAGCAAATCCGGAGGAAGTGAATCCTTCATTTGGAGATACTTTTTAATTTCTTTTTTATCCTCACTCTCCAAGTACTCCGTCTCAAGGGCAATTTCCTTCAAGCTGGGTTCATGCTCCAATTCCTGCGTTAAACGGCGGCGGATCCTGAGCAAATTAGTAACTGTTTCAAAGACATGCACTGGAATGCGGATGGTCCGCGCCTGGTCTGCAATCGACCGGCTGACTGACTGGCGAATCCACCAGGTTGCATAAGTGCTGAATTTAAATCCGCGGGTGGGATCAAATTTGGAAACAGCACGCAACAGCCCGACGTTGCCCTCCTGAATCAGATCCAGGAAGGAATTTCCCCGCCCGATATAATGTTTTGCAACGCTGACAACCAGCTTCAAGTTGCGGCGAATCAAATCCTGATAGGCTTCATAATATCTGCTCCAGAGGCTTTCTATCTCAATTTGCAGATTTTCATCATCTGGCAGCTGATCTTGAAATTTTTTCAGGGTTGGTAAGTTTTTTTTCTCCAGAAGCCAGGCTTTAAGCCATTCTGTAATATTTTCCGGAAACGAATAGAAAGCCACAAAAAAATAGAACACATTGCGGGCTACACAGCCCCATTCTTCATTTTCCCCCCATAATCCATTGTCCAGATAATTCCGAGTGTAGGAAGGCGGTTCTAAATACCAGGTTGATCGCAGCGATTGGGCTTCTTCAATGATTAAATTCCAATCCGGACATTCCATTCGCAGCCTTTTGACATCTTCCCTGATGCGGCGGTGCGTTACCCTCAGCTCGTCATAAATGGCTGAATAGATATCGCGATCCTCTGGCTTGGAGAGATCAATCAGGGGATGTTCTCGCTTTAAGCGATCTAACCTCCGGGTTGAAAGCAACCGGGCGCCCAACCAGAACTCCTGATGCACATCCAATAGATCGATGGTACCGATATCATTTAGATACATCTGAACTGGATCATCGCGCAATGCAGCTCTGATGTTTGCACCTTCTTGTTCTGGGTTCGTATGTTCTTTTTGCATCTTGCCAACAACCTCAAAGAGTTCAGTTTTGAGCGGGATGTCAAACATACTAGCCGTGGGCCGAGTCCTTGTTCAGGAATTAAAGGCGGCGGTCCGGCTGGTGTAGCGTTTCATTGCTTTATCTATTTTATGCTTTTCCTGTAATTGTTGGGTAATATTTTTTTGATATTCAAGGGCTTTATAATCCCCGTTTTCATGGTTGGTTTCCTGCAAGTAGCGGAGATGATCATTATTTTTAACAATCTGCCATTTTCTAAGATTCAAAAACGCTCGCATTAAATCTTCCAGAACTTTATCGGTTGTTGGATCCAGATCTTCTGAACCCGCTAATAATTCATCGACGATTCCCAGGAAATTATCCGGCAGATGGCTGAGGACATAATCCCTGGGTTCCTCTTCACTTTGAGCCAGCGCTTCTTTTATAAATCTAACCAGGATCTGGAAATCCGTGTTCTGGAAATCTTTTTCGTTAAAACGGGCTAATCCTTCTTTCCCCAATTCGCGATCCACCTTGTATATTAAATCCGGTTCCCGCAGTAATATTCCTACACAATGCGCTTCATAAACTTCCCCGGAACGTTTCCCCTTGGAGCGGAGAGCAGGATCTTTCGCCGCAGGCGGCTTTATCCTGGATCTTATCGCCTGGCGTTTTTTTCGCTCTGGTCGGAAACTTAACAAGGCCTGCTCATTAATCTCCAGCATCCGTGATAAACGTTGAAGATAAAAATCCCGTTCAATGGTGCTGGGAATATCATCAATCAGCGGCAGAACCTGAGTTGCAATGGCACTCTTTACTTTGGGGTCATTCAAATTTAACCCGTTGGCAAGTGTATCCATGACGTGTGCCACAACCGGTTTTGCCGTTTCAACCAGGTTCCGCCATTCTTCAGGATTCCGGCTGACTACATCGTCAGGATCCAAACTTTCCGGTAGAGTCAAAACCCGGATATCCGCCTTTAATCTTTTTTCCTGACGAAGCAAACCCCTGGTATTAAATACCATGTCGGGTGTCCGATCCAAAGCTTCCCGGGCAATACTTAATCCACGCAGAGTAGCTTTCTGTCCCGCTGCATCACTATCCATGGCGATTATGAATCTATCCGTATATCGTTTCAAAATTCCCAATTGATATTCGTTCAGGGCTGTTCCCATCTGAGCTACAATATTCCGGAAACCATGCTGGTAAGGACCAATCACTCCCATATATCCTTCTACAATGACAACCTCGTCCAACTCGCGGATATTTTTCCTGGCCGTATCCAACCCGTATAACAATTTACCCTTATCAAAAACGGGCGTTTGAGGAGAGTTAAGGTACTTGGGCACATCCTTAGGGTTGAGAATCCGGGCACCAAAACCTGCCATTCTGCCACTGCGATCCCGGATGGGTATCATCAGGCGTTGGCGGAAGCGGTCATAGACTTTATTCTTGTCCTTTTCTGTGATCAGACCTGCATCCCGAAGCTCTTCAACCGAATATCCCTTGTCCTGGAAATATACCA
>JAZFRV010000028.1:0-6079 GCA_036445875.1 Anaerolineales bacterium | reverse complement strand
GGGCGATGCCGATTCGCACGGTGCCATAGTCGATACCGGCAACACGGCCGGGCGGGGATTGCGGTGATGGAGATGGTGGCATGGCGTGGAGCAGTGATTGTTGGGAGGGCTGCTTCTCTGCGCGGTGAGTTAACAGGAATTGCAGTTAGCAACACCGCTATTGGCGATGGTGTTAACGTCGATAATATCAAAGCATGTTTTGATATCTTTGTCGATATGAAATATGATGGCGTTGTTAGTTTGGAATGCGAAGGTCAGGGCGGTCCCATGATTGAAAAGAGCCTTACTTTTGTACGAGATTTGGTAGACGACGCAAATAAACGGATTGCCGCTGCCTAACTGAGATATTCGTCTAGATAAGGGATTGCTGGTGAACATCCGCAATCCCTTATTTATATTTTTTTGAAAGGCTTGTAATTACAGGATTATAAGTTTCGGCATTCTCAAGGGATATGCGACAATGGCAAAAAAATATCTAATTGGCATTGATCTGGGGACCAGTGCTACAAAGTCTGCTTTATATCATATTGATGGAAGTTTAGTCGCGGAATGTACTGCAGAGGTCCCGATATATTATCCAGAACCTGCTGTGGTAGAACAAGAGAATGAAGATTTCTATAAATCTGCCGCCCAAACTGTAAAAAAATGTATCTCTGATAGCGGCGTTGATCCCAAAGACATCGCAGCAATTGCATTTGACAGCCAAATGGCTGGTATTGGAGCTATTGACGAAAACTATCAATCTGTGTCCCGATTTGATTCCTGGCTGGATATGCGCTGTGAACCGCAAATAAAATACCTGGAAGAGAATTATGGTGAATTAATCACCAAATTATCCGGCTGTCCACCAACTTGTGACCATGGTCCAAAAATTCTGTGGTGGAAAGAAGAACGCCCTGAAGCGTATCACCAGACAGCAAAATTTGTTATGCCCGGCGGATATGTCGCAGGCAGAATGGCAGGACTAAAAGCGGACCAGGCTTTTATCGATTATACCTATATTCATTTTTCCGCTCTCAGCAATGCATTGGAAGGCCAGTGGTCCAAGGAAATCTGTAATGCAGTCGGGGTGGATCAAAATAAGCTGCCAGAGATTGTAGATCCCTGGCATGTAATCGGAGAAGTAACTGAAAAAGCGGCAGATGATTTTGGTCTTGCACCAGGTACCATTATTGCTGCAGGCTGCGGAGATACTGCTGCTGGCGCACTGGGTGCCGGGATTGTGAAGCCTGGTATGGTTTTTGATACCGCAGGCACAGCCTCTGTCCTGGCGGGGTGTACTGATCAATATGCACCTGATATAAACAATCGCGCTTTATTAACCATGCGTTCAGTTATCCCAGGGCTATGGCATCCACTGGCTTATATTGCAGGTGGAGGTCAAGCGTTGAGTTGGTTCAGGGATACATTTTACAATACACTTCATGGAGAAACGCAGCAGGAAAAAATCCCATATCTGGCGTTGGATGATTTAGCAAATAAAGCTCCTCTGGGTGCATCAGGTCTATATTTTTCCCCCCACTTATCAGGCCGTATATGCCCGGCAACACCAGAGATGCGCGGTGCCTGGATAGGTTTCTCATTTTCACATTCCCAGGAACATTTCTATCGGGCTATATTGGAATCTGTGGCCTATGAATATGCTTATTATTTAAATATATTAAAGGAATTAGTCCCTGATTTAAATTTAACAGAAGCGCGTGTGATTGGTGGTGGCGCCCAAAGCGCTTTCTGGAATCAGATCAAAGCGGATGTTTTGGGAGTTCCTTACTTGCGACTGACGAGATCTGAATTTGGCACCTGGGGCGCAGCCATGATTGCTGGCAAAGCAGCGGGTATTTATGAAAATTTGGCTGATGTGGCATACGAACATGCTGTGGCTGCAGGCGAGTCCACAAAACCAGATTTGGAAAACCATTATCGGTATGAAGTGCATATTAAACGCTATATCGAAATGCAGGAAAACTTAGCAGAGCGTTTCCGGAGTTTTTCGTAAGAAGAATAGGAGCTGGATTATGTCAAGAGAAGTAAAAGTATGTATGATTGGGGCTGGAAGGGTGGGAAAGTTGCACTCGGGGACCTTGCGCAGGTACATACCCAATGCAAATGTAGTCGCGCTTGTTGATACTCAACAAGCCATATTGGCGGAAACCGGCCAGGAATTTGGCATTGAAAATCAGTATAAATCCCTAGAGGAAGCGCTGGATAAATCTGATTTTGATGCCGTAATTATCACAACCCCAACACCTTCTCACAAATTTCTATCTGTCTTGGCCGCTGAACACGGGAAACATGTTTTCCTAGAAAAACCGATGGCTATGGATTTGAAAGAATGTGACCAAATAATGGAAGCTTGCGATAAGAACGGCGCCCATTTACAGTTGGGTTTTATGCGTCATTTTGACCCTGATTTTAGCCTGGCTTTCGAACGTATTCAAGCGGGGGAAATTGGAGAACCTATGCTGGTGAAATCTCTCACCCATGGCCCAGGTTTGCCACCGCTCTGGGCGCGGGATTTAAAGACCTCTAATGGCAACCTGGCAGAAGTCAACAGTCATGATCTGGATGCTACTCGCTGGATGATGGGATCAAATCCTGAACGAATTTACCTGGAAGTCGCTAATTTTAAAGGTGCTGAACGGGGTGTAGATACTGAACACTATTATGACAATATGATTGCCAGTATAAAATTTGAATCAGGAGGACTGGGAAGCATCTCTGGTGTTTGTCCTTGCGATTACGGGTATGATGCCAGGATGGAGATTATTGGTAAAAAAGGCATCATGATCGTGGGTGAGTTAAAGAATAATGCTTTGACGGTGGGAATTGACAGGGATACTGGTTTGGTGACCCCCATATTCCGCCGCTGGCCTGACCGTTTCCAAATGGCATATATACATGAGATTGAACATTTTGTCCAATCCATCCTGGATGATACAGCTCCCATAGTTGGCGGAGAAGATGGTCGGTGGGCTGTGGCAGGTGTGCTGGCCGGAACAAAATCCCTCTTGGAAGAACGGCCAGTTCTGCTCAATGAAGTGATGTAGGAGAATTTAATGAGTAAAACAATGCAAGCGGCTGTATATCACGGTCCTAATGATATTCGGGTAGAAACAGTTCCTTATCCAACACTCGGTCCCGGGGAATTAATTCTAAAAGTGTTGAGTGCTAATATTTGCGGAACGGATTTAAGAATCCTTCATGGTGGCCACCGCTTATATCCAGCAGGGACGGTACGGATTCCCGGACATGAGGTTGTGGGAGAAATAGTAGCTGTGGGAAAGGAAGTCACAAAATACAAACCTGGAGATCGGGTTTTTGTGGCACCTAATATGGGAGTTGGAGATAGTCGGGAAACCATTTCCGGTAATAATAATCTCGATCCAAATTTCAAGGCCATTGGAATTAACCTGGATGGCGCTTTTGCTGAGTTTATGCGGGTTCCCGCGGAAGCGGTTCGACAGGGAAATGTAATGTCAATTTCTGATACGGAGGATCCAGCTGTTGCAGCTCTGATTGAACCCCTGGCTTGCGTCCTGCGCGGACAAAATGCTGTCAACGTACGCAGCCCGGATGTGGTAGTTGTTATGGGTGCAGGTCCAATTGGGGTGTTGCATATGTTACTAGCCAAAGCCAGAGGAGCTTCTAAGGTCTTGGTGAGTGAGCCGGTTGAAAATAGACGTATTCAGGCGATGGAACTGGGCGCTGACAGGGTGATTGATCCTCTTTCAGAAGATCTGGGTGCCGCGGTAAACGAAATATCTGATGGCAGGGGAGCTGATGTTGTTATTGTGGCAGCGCCCTCAAAACCTGCTCAGGAATCTGCCCTTGAAATAGCTGCTGTAGGCGGACGAATAAATCTGTTTGGCGGTTTACCGAAGGATGATCCCCATATCCGCTTTGATTCTAATTTGGTGCATTATAAAGAGCTGATCGTGACTGGGACGACCGCATGCTCCACACATGATTGCCTGCAGGCGGCTGATTTAGTAAATGCAGGTATCCTGGAATTAACTCCTTTGATAACTGGGCGATTCCCGCTTGATCAGGCTGTGGAGGCCTTTGCTGCTGCTGGTGATGGCACCCACTTAAGAGTATCTTTGGTTCCCTAATATGGCAAAAGAAGTAATGACTGTTCTCGGACCGGCTGCCCCTCAAGATCTTGGTATCACTGATGCGCATAGTCATATCTGGATTTTTCCTCAAAATAGTGAGATTGAGAACAAATCTGTTCTGGATCAGGTTGATTCCATCCTAAAAGAGTTGGGTGAATTTAAAATCGCTGGAGGTGGAACCCAGGTTGATTGTCAACCGGGAGGAGCGGGTAGAGATGGTAATAGACTTTTCGAGTTGTCATCCAAAAGTGGTGTAAAAATTATTGCGAGCACAGGATTCCATTTAGAAAAGTATTACCCTGAAAATGCGGGACTCTGGCAGATGAATTCAGAGCAGGCAGCAGATTATTTTCTGAATGAAATAAATAATGGTTTGGAAGAAACGAGAGATATGGCAAATCCGGTTTTGCCCGGATTAATCAAAATTGCTGTTTGTGAATCCCTGAAAAAATCACCTTTGGTATTATTGGAAGCAGCTGCAGAAGCCAGTCTAAAAAGTGGACTATTGATAGAAATGCACACTGAAAAAGGAGCCGGTGCAGAAGAATTTTCGGCATATTTTCAAAAACGCGGATTGGACCTGGAACGTTTGGTAATTTGCCACCTGGATAAACGTCCTGATATTGGCTTGCATCAAGAATTGGCGCAAGCAGGCTGTCTGTTGGAATATGACACCTTCTTCCGGCCCAAATACAACCCAGAAAAAAACCTCTGGCCGCTGCTTACTGAAATGGTAGACCGAGGTTTTGTAGAATCGCTAGCCTGTGCCACGGACCTGGCAGAAAGCAATTTGTGGCAAACATTTGGGGGTGGGCCAGGTTTGGCAGGATTTATAAATATTATAAAAACAAGATTAGAACAGGAATTACAAAATAAAGAGGCGGAAACAGCCCTCATGGGGGCGAATATCGCTAATCGGCTCGCAGTCCATTATTAAGGAGAATATTTAATGGAGAATACACCTTTTTCGTTTGATATTACGGCACCGGAATTTATTCCCAGCCAGTACGACAATCATATCGAGCGAAAGCTGAGCAATATGGCAGGACAATACCTTGACCAGGATGCATATAAAAACAAATTGGCAGAAGAAGATTCGTTACTATATGAGGTTTATGAGCTGAAAAGACCAGAAATTACTGGAGAGATTTTACATGGCATATCAATTGTTCATCCCGGAAAAGTGGGAAAAGAATATTTTATGACCAAAGGGCATTATCACACAGTTCTTGACACGGCTGAAATTTACTACACTCTTAATGGTAATGGAATTATGGTGATGGAAACTCCTGAAGGTGATTGGGCGGTGAAAAAACTTGTTCCAGGAGGTGTGTTATACGTGCCGCCTCGTTGGGCTCACAGGTCTGTTAATGTTGGAACGGAAGAAGATTTGGTAATGTTTTTTGCCTATCCAGGAAATGCAGGTCATAATTATGCGACAATAGAAACTCAGGGTTTTAGGAAGCTAATTCTGGATGTTGACGGTAAGGCTGAAATTATTGATAATCCCCGCTGGTCTGCTCCGGAGTAGGTATGAAAAAATTAAATGAATGCAAAATCCTTGTTACGCCAACATCTTATGGATCGCAAGATACGACACTTAAAACAGATTTGGAAATATTAGTAGACAAGGTGGTTTATAACACTACTGGAAAACCGCTGAGATCAGACCAGCTTCAGATGATACTTGCGGATATGGATGGAATGATCGCAGGTTTGGATGAAATAGATAAAAAAGCACTGGAATCAGCCCCAAATCTAAAAGTTGTTGCCCGTTACGGGGTTGGTTACAACAACGTAGACTTGAAAGCCGCAAAATTAAACAAAATCACTGTGACCAACACTCCCGGCGCCAATGCAAAATCGGTTGCTGAGTTAACGATTGCTCTCATTCTAAATTTACTGCGACCTGTTTTGCCCGCTGCAAAAGGTGTACAGGACGGAGAATGGCCGAGATTTAAGGG
>JAZFRV010000027.1:0-2714 GCA_036445875.1 Anaerolineales bacterium | reverse complement strand
TCTGTTAACAGGCTGCCAAACGCTATCATGGAAGATGATGGATGGCCGTATTTGATACTGTCAAATAATTCCGGATCCGGATTATTGTCCTGGAAATCCGGGCTTTCCAGCAGAGGAGCTAGAGTACTGTCACCATCGATATGGCATTGAGTGCAGATGGTGTCATAGATTTCCATACCGGAAAGATTGATATTATCCAGCAGCTGAACTTCAGGAGGATTTTCGACGGGAGGATCTATTTCCCAGGACCGTATATAGGAAACAATCGCGTTTAATTGATCTTCATTAAGAGGTCCACCAAATTCATTGCTGAATGGTGACATGCCAAAATTGGGTTGTCCCTGGGCTGTGATTGTGAATAGGGTGAAATCATTCCGGGTTGAGAGATACTCTGCTGAGCTGATGGGGGCAATGATATCATCCTGTCTGGCAGGATTTTGCCCTCCTTCCCCAAAAGTACCGTGGCAAAAGGCACAATTCTCTGCAAAAAGGTTTTGTCCATCATCTGAGAGGGATCTCTGGGCTATTTCCCAGGTATATAACGTCAGCGCATCCAATTGAGCCTCTGTTATTACATCACCCCAGACTGGCATGGTCTCATGGGAACCCCCACTGGCTATGATTTCTTGTGCTATATCAAACGATTCTGCATTTGGGATTTTATTGCCGTGACAAGAAGAGCAGTTCTGATCAAATAGATCTTTGCTTTCAGCAGTTCCTGCCGGATCAATAACATAGTTGGCCAGCATTTCAACTTCTTCAGATGCCAGGGAACCCTGCCAGGAGGGCATTGTCAGGTGCGAACCACCCTGGCTGATGATCTGACGTAATTCAATTTCTTCTCCGCCATAGGCAACGGTCCTACCATGGCAGGCAGAACAGTTGATTGTAAATAATCGCTGTCCATCAGGTGCGACTAAAAAATTAAGCAAGTCCGTTATTTCTGCCCTGGATAAGATTTCATTCCAGGCCAGGATCTCGACTTCGGCATGAGGTGGGAAATCCCTTCCTTGCTCCAGAGCATCCCTTAAATCAATTTGATTGCTTGCTACCAGGTCAGATATTTGGTGACATTCAAGGCAATATTGATTGTATAAAACGTTTCCCCGGGGTGAGGTTATGAATCCTGCCAAGGCATCAATTTCATCAGTATCCAGATCAGCACTCCAGGAAGGCATGCCTACATGGGTTCCTTGGGCGATTACATTATGCAGATCTAACCCTTCCGGGACGGAGATTGATAGTCCATGGCAGGTGGCGCAATTTTCTGTATAAAGGGAAGCCACAGGATCACCAATTTTTTCCTCAACCGGCGGTGGTGCTTCCAGGTAAGAAAGTATGGTCAGGATCACGATACCAAGAACCAAAACGCTGGTTATTCCTGAAATCCAGGGGCGATTTAATAAATGGCGCCGGGGGTTTTTATCTATCAGGGGCAGCAGGAAAAGCAAAGAAATGACAATACCTGGAATGACAATCACTCCTATAACCTCTAATTTTCCAGGAAAATACTTTAATAGCTGGAATATAAAAGTGAAATACCATTCTGGGCGAGGTGAATAAGAAGTATCGGCTGGATTTGCCCTGCTCTCAAGCGGTGCACCCACAAAATAAGCAATTCCAACCAGGATCAGGAATACCACCAGGGCCATTACCGCATCTTTGAAAAGGATGTCAGGGTAAAAAGGTACGCCTTTATCTTTGGCGATTTTATATTTTTCCAAATATTGTTTTTTTTCATTTTCGTTCATTTTTTACTCTTCTTTTTGTGGCATCTCACTGATTCCAATACTGATAACTAGATAGAGGTGGATTCCCAGCAAGATTAACAATATTATCGGCAATACCCAGACATGGACACCGAAGAATCGGGTCAGGGTGAGAGGTGTGATACCTTCTCCACCCCGGACAATCCTTAATAAACTTTCACCGATTACCGGTATTACTGCAATAATACGAGTTCCAACTGTTGTTGCCCAGTAGGCTTTTTGGTCCCAGGGTAAAAGGTACCCAGTGAAACCAAATCCAATTGTTGTTAGAAAAAGAACCACTCCTGTAAACCAGGTGACTTCCCGGGGATATTTATAGGATCCAAGAAATATAACCCGCAGCATATGTAAAAAAGTCAATAACACCATCGCACTTCCTCCCCAGTGGTGCAGGCCGCGGATCAGCCATCCAGCTGATACCTGGGTGGTAATGTATTGCACGCTGTCATAGGCATGATCAGGAGTAGGCACATAATATATTGTTAATAAAATGCCAGTGATCCCCTGATTAAAAACTGTTAATAAGGTGGCACTGCCCAGAGTATAGAGCCAGTTTATCCGGGGGATTTTCCTCACAAATACTGTATTCCAGATTGATTTCCAACCTATCCGCTCATCGAGCCAATCAGTAATTTTTAAAACCATCTTATGCTCCCTGGATATAAATCTGATCGTCCTCAACCTTTACCTGGAGACGATCCAGAGGCCGCGGAGGAGGGCCGGAGGCTACCAGGCCATCTTTATCGAATGCCGCATTGTGGCAGGGACAATAGAATTGAGATTGGTCATTAATCCACCTGACTTTACAGCCGAGATGTGTGCAAATATTTGATAATGCTATAAACTCACGTCCATCTTCAGTGAAAATATAGGCTGATATTGCTTCATCGATGACTATCCAACCTGTTTGACGTTGAATGCTGGTTTTGAACAGTGTTGGTGTAC
>JAZFRV010000026.1:0-7581 GCA_036445875.1 Anaerolineales bacterium | reverse complement strand
ACAGGCCCTCGCAGGTGGAGCCAAATCGGTTTCCACTGTAGTCGCGAACAAATTGCTCCTGGAAGCTGGGCAAAAGACAGCTTCGGAATATTATATTTTTGGTCACCCTCAGGTGCAGGTTGTGGTTGGGAACAACCGCGCTTATCTCCAGGGGTCTAATAATTCCTTTGACATTGTCTTTTTACCATTAACTGATGCTTATCAACCGGTAACCAATGGGGTATACAGCATAGCTGAAAACTATCTTTTGACCAAGGAAGGGATCAATAATGCTCTTGGAAGCTTATCTCCTCAGGGAATATTTGTGAGCAGTAGATGGCTTCAAAATCCTTCCAGTGAGGGGTTGCGAATGGTCAGTATTCTGCTTGAATCCCTTGAAAAGCAGGGAATTCAGAATCCCCCAGATAGTTTTGTGATTTACCGCGGCATGCAAACCATGACAGTGTTGGTAAAACCCAGCGGATGGAGCATATCCGAATTAGATTCCCTGCGGTCTTTTTTGGAACGCTGCCGTTTTGACCTGGTTTGGGCTCCGGATTTCCAGATGGATGAGCTTAATCAATGGAACCGTCTGCCGGAACCTATTTATCATCAGGAAATCAGAAACCTCTTTCAGTCCTCAAACCGAATGGAATTCTATTCAACCTATCAATTTAACATCACACCACCTACGGATAATCAGCCCTTTTTCTTCCATTTTTTTACCTGGCACCAGGCTCCTCAAATCTTGAATGCATTAGGCAAAACCTGGCAGCCTTTCGGTGGCAGTGGTTTTTTCCTGCTGATTTTTTTATTGGCTCTGGTTTTAATATTAAGCAGCCTGATGATCCTCCTTCCATTATTTTTTCACAAGAAAAACTGGAGGGATGAGGGTTCTCAGGGAAAAACTTGGATTCTGTTATATTTTGGGTTAATTGGGATTGGTTTTATGTTTGTTGAGATCCCGCTCATCGGTCAGTGGACGCTGATTTTCAGCACTCCAATTGCTGCGTTCACGGCTGTTGTAGGGGTGCTTCTGCTCTCATCCGGATTGGGAAGCATGGCTGCGAAAGAAACCTGGCGTTATCAGACTTTGTTATATCCCTTCCTGATCTTTCTTGGTGGGGGATTCGTGATTGGCTTCACCTTTATGAAAGAAACGGTACTGAGCTGGCCGTTGTGGATCCGCTGCCTAGTAGCCTTCATGGGATTGTCCCCTTTAGGTTTTTGTATGGGTTTGTTCTTTCCAAAGGGAATATTTTACGTGAAACGCTCGAGTCCTGTATTGGTCCCTTGGGCTTGGGCTATTAATGGGAGTGCTTCGGTGATTGCCTCGGTATTAACAGCTATTCTATCGCTGCAAGCAGGTTATTCATTAGTACTGATCCTGGGCGGGATTGCCTATCTCAGCGCCTGGGTGATCCTCAGAACCAAGTTGGATTAATGCTCTCCGGTTAAGGGAACAAATGTGACAGCACCCAGATTGGTCGCCACTAATTCCCCTTTGAGGTTTTCCAGCAACCAAAGGGTTTGAACTGCGCCAATCGGTCCGATCGGGATCACCAGGCGGCCGCCCTCAGCCATCTGCTGCAGCAAGGGCTGTGGAAGATGGTCCGGGGCTGCTGTAACGATCAAGGCATCAAAAGGTGCATGTTCTTCCCAGCCATAATACCCATCGGCGTTTAGAACCTCAATATTTGAATAACCGAGGTTAATCAGCCTTTCTTCTGCTTCTTCGGCTAATTCTGGAATGATTTCTATCGTGAAGACCTGGGTTTCCATCTCCGCCAATACAGCTGCCTGGTAGCCGCTGCCAGTTCCAATTTCTAATATGCGATCCCCTTTTTCTAGCTGGAGTACTTCGCTCATCAGGGCGACTATGAAGGGTTGGGAGATCGTTTGTCCATACCCTATTGGCAGGGGATGATCGGCATAGGCCTGGGAGAGGTAGCGATCAGGAACAAATTCGTGGCGTGGAACGGTTTCCATGGCTGCCAGAACAAGCGGGTCCTTCACTCCCCGCCCTTCAATCTGGTTCTGTACCATAATTTCTCGATCTATTAAGGTTGGATCCTGAGATGAATCCAGATCAGCGGGCGAAGATGAGGTCGATAATGTTTCTTGTTGGCGTACTGCTGATTGTTGATCAGATACCAAAGAACCGCACCCAGTAATTATTGGATGAAGGAAAACCAGTAAGATCAGGTATCGAGGAAAATTATGATTTGATATCATATTACACCTCTCAATATTAACCAAGTAGGCAAGATAATATTATCGTATATTAATTCAATGGTACCTGTCAACCCGATTTTGAACAACAGGAAAACAATCAGGTTATAATGAGTAAAGTTCAGGTTTCATTGGAGGTAAATGCATGGCTGGAAAATTAGTTCTTGTAGCAGGGAATATCGGCACTGGGAAAACATCCCTGACTGAACGCCTGGGTGACCGGCTGGGTTGGCAAACAGCCTATGAGTCTGTCATTAATAATCCCTACTTGAGTGATTTTTATCAGGATATGTCTGCCTGGTCATTTCATCTGCAAATATTTTTCCTGGGCCACCGGGCACAGCAGCACCTGGAACTTGTTGGTGATAACAATTCAGCGATTGCCGATCGCAGCATTTACGAGGATGTAAAGATTTTCGCCCGGGCTCTTTATCATCAAGGGTCTCTTTCTGAACGTGATTATTTGTCCTATCGCAGGGTTTTCCGGTTGATCGCGGACCAATTACCTGAGCCAGATTTATTGATTTATTTGATCGCCCCACCGGATATACTGCTTCAACGAATTGAGGAGCGGGGAAGGAAAATGGAATCGGGAATCACCCTGGAGTATCTCTCCTTGCTGGATTCATTTTATGATGATTGGATGAAAACATTCGATCTCTGTCCTGTCCTGAAAATCCGCTCGGATGATCTTGATTTTGTCAATAAAAAAGGTCACTTGGATATAGTTGCAGAACTTGTCCAGGAGAAATTGACAGGCAAAGAAGAGGTCATTTTCCCAGCAAAGTAATATTTCTTCTTCCAACTTTATCCCTCGATTAACATCATTGGACCGGCAGATTCTGCCGGTCTAATTGCTTAATTATTAAAAATCTTTACATGGATTTTACAATCTGGTTGATTTAAGTTTACAGGCAGCTTCATTAGTATAGGCGAAAGTTGATAACCCTATCAGTTTCTGGAGGAAAATTGGCTTGAAGGGGCAAAATTCCTCCAGGGACTATCTTTGAGATCGCGGTCGCCCCTGGTGACCTTCTGATCTGTTCCTGGCACCAGATTTTGGAATGAAATCTGGTGCCTTTCTTATTGCAGGGATTGGGAAAAGATGCTCCCAAGTTAGGATGATATAATAGACAGGTATTTCTTTAATTTATTAATTACAAAGTGAGGATTTATGGCAAAACAATGGGCAACTTCACCGGCATTAACAATTGATGTGGATCGAGTTTATATTGTTAAATTGGAAACCACTAAAGGGGATATTCAGCTGGAACTTTATCCGGAACATGCCCCCAAAACAGTCAATAACTTCGTTTTTCTGGTGAACGAGGCTTTTTATGATGGAATCACTTTTCACCGTGTAATCGCTAATTTTATGATCCAGGGTGGAGATCCAACCGGTACCGGTACGAGTGGTCCTGGTTATAAATTTGAGGATGAATTGACCTCAAATCCCCTTAAACATGACAGCAAAGTGATCTCGATGGCCAATTCCGGACCCAATACCAACGGCAGCCAATTCTTCATCACTCATCTCCCCCAGCCGCACCTGGATGGTAAACACACGGTGTTTGGTAAAGTTCTACAAGGAGAGGATGTGATTGACAGTATCCAGGAGGGTGATGAAATCACCAAAGCAAGTGTAATAGTATAGGGCAGGGTTGCAGAAATTAGGTTCATCGAGTAAGATAACAACCGCAAGGGAATAACATTAATCTCTATTTTCTTCGCGGATATTCTTTAGAACGGAGGTGTCTGGGAAAAAAATAAGTTGGGAAAATAGCGCACGGACTCAAGGGATATACTGGAATTTGGTAAATTGTTTTACCTTGAGTTGACGAGGATGAGGGTTCCTCCTTTAGGGAGGCTAACTGACCGGGGGCAATTTGGGTCAGGAAAATCGAACCATCAGCGGAAGCCCTCCGGAGATTGTCACTCTCCGATTTTTCCCTCCACATTAAAGCGGATGATAAAACCCCGGGTGACCGGTGGGACAAAATCATCCCTGGTGACTTAAAGATAAACTCAGCTGGTTGGGCTGATCTGGATATTCTGGTAATGTACTTCCAGATTTTATACTATCTTCGATGAACCAAATCTGGCTGAATTGATTCAGGGAGGGTAAAACCCTATGTGTGGAATTGTAGGTTATATCGGACCAAAAAATGCCACGCCCATCATCATGAATGGGCTGAAGAAGCTTGAGTACAGAGGATATGACTCGGCTGGTATTGCGGTCCTTGAAAATGGAAATATCGAGGTCAGACGGGATGCCGGCAAGCTAGAAATATTGAATCAGCTTGTTAAGGAATCACCTGTAAAAGGAAACCTGGGGATTGGACATACCCGCTGGGCTACCCACGGAGAACCAAATACCCGTAATGCACACCCTCATTTGGGAATGTCCGGGGATGTGGTTCTGGTTCATAACGGAATCGTGGAAAATTTCTCCGCCCTGCGGGATGAATTGGAAAGTGAAGGAGTGGTATTTCAATCAGAAACAGATACGGAAGTGATTGTTCACCTGATTGAAGGTTATCTCTCCGGTGGAAGTAGTTTTACTGTTGCAGTTCAGAAAGCGCTGCTTAATTTAAAAGGGGCTCATGGAGTTGTAGTTCTCAGTAGAAATGAACCGGATAAAATTATTGCTGCCCGGGTAGGCAATGCCGGTGGAGTAGTAATTGGAAGCGGAGAGGATGAAATGTTCATTGCTTCGGATTTGCCAGCCATCCTGGAACATACCCGGGAGATGATATTCCTTGAATCCCGGCAGATGGCAGTGGTCAGCCGGGAGGGGGTGGAAGTAATGACCCTGGATGGGCAAAAGATTGAGCCGGAATATCACAATATTCCCTGGGATCCGGTCTCGGCGGAGAAAGGTGAATACCGCCATTTTATGCACAAAGAAATTCACGAACAGGTAAGATCACTCACTGATACCATTGCTGGTAGAGTGGATTTTGAATTGGGCTCCATTCAGCTGCCTAGTTTGAATCTCACTCTTGAGTTGGTTAATAAAATAAATAAAATATTCATAATTGCTTGTGGAACAGCTTCCTACGCAGGCATGGTGGGTAAAGTATTGATTGAACGGATCGCCCGCATCCCGGTAGAAATGGAGATCGGTTCAGAGTTCAGATATCAGGATCCGATTGTGGATGAGAATACTGTTGTCCTGGCAATCAGCCAATCCGGGGAAACCGCAGATACTCTGGCCGCGATGGAGGAGGGACGAAGCAAGGGAGCCACTTTGTGGTCGATTGTAAATGCGATTGGATCCCAGGCGATGCGGGTTGCGGATGGTTACATTTCCATGCAGGTTGGCCCGGAAATCGGCGTTGCATCAACAAAAGCCTATACTGCGCCTCTGGTGGACTTGTATATGCTTGCCATATTGCTGGGAGAATACCGGGGAACAATTGATGAAAAACAGCGCCGAAAATTAGTGGAAGATTTGAGGTTGATACCAGATCTCGCGGGACGCTGTTTGGATCAAGAACCAGAAGTCAAGCGCGTGGCAGAACACCTTCAGGAAGCCCAGAATGCTCTTTATCTGGGGCGGGGCGTGAATATGCCCACAGCTTACGAGGGAGCGTTAAAGTTGAAGGAAATTTCTTACATTCATGCTGAAGGATACCCTGCAGGGGAGATGAAACACGGACCGATTGCCTTGATTGATTCGGATCTTCCGGTTGTGGTGATTGCACCCCGGGACCCCTGGTATGAAAAGATGATTAACCAGATTGAACAGGTAAAAGCCCGGGGAGGTCAGGTCATCGCAGTTGCCACCGAAGGGGATGAGCTAATTCCTTTACACGCAGATCATGTGCTTTACATACCGGAAACTCCCTGGATGTTGTCTCCTGTTACCACAGTGATTCCGCTTCAGCTCTTGGCGTATCATATTGCCGCCCTGCGTGGTCTGGATGTGGACCAGCCCCGCAACCTGGCAAAATCTGTAACGGTAGAATAAATATTTAACCTCCAAGGTCGATCAGACCTCGGAGGTCTTTTTATTTAACGGACGAGTTCCAGGTAATTGAATGAAAGGAGCAGGATCGAGATTCTCTCTCTTAGTTTCCATTATTCCAATATCTGGGTCCTCAGGTCTGGTAGTTGATTTAACCAGGATTCACTGGATATATCATAAATATATACGATTTGTTTACTAAACTCTGAGGGTCAAGGAGGGAAATTTCTCTTAGAAGTCAAGGGGCTTAAACAGGATCTGTGATACGATTTGGCCACCCATGAGTTGAGGCTGGTTTTAATAAAATGGAGTGAGTGTAAAATGGGATCCTTTCAGGAATCAGGTTCTTCAGATTTATTCCTGAATTTGTTTTGCTCTAGCCAGTAGCGGGCTACCTCATCCATTGATAGAATAAAATCTGATTTTGCTTCAGTATAATTGCTGCTTTGTTTAGGGAATCGTTTGGCCAATTTTTCCTTAATCAATTCATAATCGTGGGCAGCTTCAGGATTAGCACGGAGGAAATCCCGGAATACCAGGTGTCTTTCAATATCGGGGTGCCCTTTTTGAAAGATATGCAGGTGGTGGCTGCGTTCACCATGGGTATCTTTGGTGAAAAACTGTCTGCCGGGAATGCCATATTCCCCCTTGGAACAATATCCAAATTCTTCAAAAGCCTCAATAGACTGAATGATCTCATCTAGATTTTTTACTTCGATCACAAAATCCAAGATCGGTTTCGCTTTTATGCCAGGTATGGAGGTACTGCCGATATGGTAAATTCCGATGATCGGTACAGAAATATGCTCCAGTATAAGCTGGGCTTCTTCATCAGCTAGGAGAGACCAGTCTGGGTTATGAGGAACTAGTTCAACATCACGCTGTTCTTGAATATTTTGTTCGTCATCAGTCATAAGATAAAATCTCTCTTGGTAGTTTCGTCCTTTCTAAAACTGAGGCTATCCTTCCCCTGTAAGGTGGGTATCTCTGTATTCCTTATTATTATATTGTAAGTTGTTAATCTTGTCAGTCTAATTTATCTTCTCTGATCCTCTCGCGCTCAATGATATGAATACAAATTGATTCAATTGATGAACTGATATTCAAGAGTTTCTTGAAGTGTTTTCTAATACAAATTTGAGAATCTGCCAGGTCATTCATGTTAAAATGAGGGCTGAATATTTAACTGGTATAGACAGGATGGATGTTTATGTCTCCTAATGAAATCACAAATGAAATCGTGTTAACTGCCCTGGGTGAAGTTCTGGATCCTGAAATTGGCAAGGATCTGGTCAGCCTGGGCATGATCGATAATGTAAGGATTGACGGTCCAACAGTAAACTTTACTGTGAATCTCACCACGCCGGCTTGCCCCCTGCGGGATGAAATCCGAAATAGCG
>JAZFRV010000025.1:0-2570 GCA_036445875.1 Anaerolineales bacterium | reverse complement strand
AGGAAAGAGGTTATTCATACATGATGCCTCAGTTCCTCTTAAAAGACCCAGAACCGATGATGTATTATGGCGAGATCATTTACAGGGATGGAAAGCCAGTTGGGAATATCATGGCTGGTGCCTACGGACATACTCTAGGCGCTTCAGTGGGAGTCGGACCGGTGGAAAATGAAGGAGAGGTAGTGACAGCCGATTACATTAACAGCGGCTCATACGAAATAGACATTGCTGGCGTTCGGTATCCAGCAGAAGTATCTCTACGGCCCATGTATGATCCTGGGTTGAAAAGAGTCCGTAGTTGACCTGGATTTGGTAAATACCAATCACAAAAAGACCCTCATTCACATGAGGATCTTTTTGTTTCTGAGTTTATTGTTGTTCAACCAGTTATCCAGGCCAGGTCCAATTCTTCTAATTTTTCCTGGGTGGGAAGACCGCTGTCAACATCCCAGCCGGAAAGCTCATAATATTTTTCCAAGGCAGATTCGAATTCAGCCCGGTCTAGTTTCCAACCGTCACTCGCGCCGCCTTTGAGAGGTTGAAAAAGTTTTTCAGGAACCAGATCGTCTTTGCGATCAAAACCCTCCCGGGCATTAAATACTCTCATCATATTGATCCGCCGTTCTCCTACCTTTTCGATCTCAGCATAGCTGAAATCTTCCCAGCCTGTCACCGATTGGACCAGTTCAACGATATCATCGGGTCCGAACAATTGCCAGGCAGGTCCAAATACGAACTGACATATAGTTAAGCTGTCCATGGCGGCATATAAACGTTGGGATGCAACTGTAAAACGCATTTTTTCTGCACCGAGCGAACGTGTTTCTACCCCCTTGTTGAATCCCATCACAGCCAATTGCTCGGTGTAATACTCAAAATCATCTTCTATCACTGGATCGTGTTCGTGGGATTGATGATCCGCTCCAAAAGGATTTGCAGCATATATTACCGCCAAAGAACGTTTAACTCGCGGCATATGGGCAGGTGCCTCTTGCCCTTTAAATGTGATCAGGTATGAATCTGTTCCTCTACCGATCTTTTTTGCTGCTCGTTCAGATCCCTCTGCCAGGAGATCTCCAAATCCCTCGCGCTTGGCTATTTTTTCAGTCAACTTGACCATCGAATCGGCGTTACCCCAGCTCAGATCAAGCCCATCCGTATCATCGAGAGTTAACTTGCCCTCATTAAAAGCTTCAAATGCCCAGGAAATGGTGGCTCCGCAGGAAATTGTATCCATGCCGTATTTATTGCAGATTTCATTGGCCTTGCAAATAGCAGCCAGGTCATCAATGGCACAATAATTACCAAATGTTGAAGTTGTTTCATATTCAGGTCCCCCGTAATTGGGATCAACCTGATAAGGACCTTCTTTGATTTCAACAACTCTTTTGCACCTGACTGTGCAAGCGTAACAGGTGTCACGTCCAACACGATCCTGTTTTCCCTCTGCCGCACCTCTCAGGAGAGAATCGTACATTGTAGGACCATCGATTTTTTCCCAGCCATCAAAAACACCGCTGTTGTAATTGTATGTAGGGAGAGTGCCCGAGACCTGATTAGCTCCGGTAGTCTCATTGGTGCCATATTTTGCCAATCCAGCGATATCTGAATCCTCTAGATTTACGACTCCCCATTTGGCAAGCGTGGTGAGCCTGACTTTATCTGCTATACTGGGACGATTTTTCCCTCTTACCGCAACAGCCTTAAGGTTCTTGGATCCCATCACTGCCCCCATCCCGGTGCGTCCAGCAGCCCGGTTGGAGTTGCTAAAGATTCCGGCAAATCTGACACCCAGTTCTCCTGCAGGGCCGATTTGCAGCACTTCGATTTTCCCGTCATCCAGCTCTTTTCTTATTGTCTGCTCCGCCTCACCTGTGATTAATCCCCATAGATGAGAGGCATCCCGCAATTCATATGCGCCATCCTTGATCCAGATATATGCTGGTTTGGGAGATTTTCCCTTGATCACCAGGGCATCAAATCCGGCAAATTTTAATTCAGCCGGGAAAAAACCTCCACCCTGGGAGTCTCCGATCGTCCCAGTTAATGGGGATTTTGCGGCCGCTGTCATCCGGCTCTGCCCTGAGATTCCTGCGCCAGTGACCACGCTGAGAGCAATTACCAGAATATTATCTGGTCCTAACGGATCAGCTTTGGCAGGCATGTCTTTGAGCAGGTAATGCATAGCCAGTGCGCTTCCTCCCAGATATTTCCGGTAGAATGCCTCATCCGGTTCTTCTACATGAAACTTGCCGTTTGTAAGATCAATATGCAATATTTTTCCGTGATAACCGTGTGCCATGGGATTTCTCCTTATTTCTTGCTCTAGAACAAAGTAATTTATCCTCCGCCAACTGAGGAAAATATTTTAACTCTTTCACCATCAACAAGTTGTCGTGTGTGATCTGTTTCTTGGATATCATCCACGCTGATAGCAACTTTACGTGTTATTTTAAGTTCCTGCAGTAGATCTTTCAGTGTTGCCCCCTCGTTTAAATGCATTATTGTCTGCCCTTTAAGTTCAGGGGGAAGTTTATCTCGCAGAATCGAAAAAAGCTGCAAATGAATAT